>JALOTS010000176.1 GCA_025457785.1 Pontiellaceae bacterium
CCGATTATGAAATGACCTGAAGCATCTTCATCCGCCGCCGCAAGCAGGTAAATTCGTTTCCAGTCTCCGGAAGGCAGATCCAGTTTCTGTCCCCGGCAGGCAACGGCGTTCAACCGGTCTTTTTCACGCGGACCGATGTGAAAGGTTACGCCGGCGGAAGTGACCGTATTACTGATCATTTCGGCGGGGATGGAGCGCTGTTGCGAATCAAATCCGGTTTGAGCCGTCGCCGCTTCTCCGTCAAAACTGAACACATCCGTATCGTACGGCAGAGAAACGGGCTGACAGGCCGCCGTTGCAAAATCGCCGGGAGTTTTCAGTTTTAAAGCCAGCGAACGAAGTTGATAGGGCGTAAAGCTCAGGGTCAGTTTATTTTCAGCAACCGGCACAGTTTCCAGCGGCGCTTCAATGCCATTCACTTCGCGGGCGGACAGAATGTCAGCGGCCATGCGCAACACCGCTCCGTTAGTGGCTTCGCCGCACAGCTCCTGCAGGCGCACAATCACCTCGTCGCTGTTTTCCGCCAGCTTGATTGCCTGTACCGCGATCTGATCGCTGGACATCTGAATCAGGCTGAAGGAGCGGCCGGACGCGCCCGCATGTTTCGATGTCTGAAAAACCGGCATCGGCTGGCTCATCCGCATCGCGGTCCAGTCGGTCGGCACGGATTTCCAGCTCCCCTTGTGCGAGGCCAATCCGTAAACAAACTCATGACAGCCCCAGTCCTGCGAACCTTGATGCACATGTTTTGATGACATATCCGTAACGCCCGGCGTATAAAGCAGGGTCCATCGCAGCACATTGTCTTTGGGTTTGTCGGTTCCATATTTGGTGTCGCAGAAAACCGTGACCCCGAAGCTTCCGTTTTCATCTGTAAGATCCATCCAGCCGTGCGTGGGCACTTCATATTTTTTCGGGTCATTGTTGCCGCGCTCAATTTTGCCCAAATCCCAGTTATAAGTCGCCATAGGATTGGAAACGGTCAACGGAAATTCCGCGCGCAGCGCCCGTTCTTCGGTCTGCCAATCCACGTTGCAGGCGACTTCAACGCGGTCACCCGCCGAGCCGGTCGAAAGACGAACGGTTTGAACAAGAATCGAATTAAGTTCCTTACGTTTTATTTCAAGCGCAACACGAACCGGTCCGTTTTCCACAATGCGGATATCCGCCGGTTTACCGGCATGGCTGCTCATTGGATTTTCGCGATCCCTCCAGTCCATGTTCCATGCGGGATGCTTCATCGGTTTCTCATGCGTGAACGTCAATTGGGCCGGCGACTTGAGAAGCTCCTCTTCCGCCGCCTTGTCAAAAATGCTTTCAATGTCCCCGTCCGGGTTGACTTTTACACGGTAACGGGCGTTTTCAATCGTACAACCGGCGGCCTTTAAATCCGTTGATTCCGTTGCTGCAACCGCGCCGGTCACAGCGGAAAACACCGCGACTCCCGCCGGCGGAACGCGGGCCGGAAACAAGATGCGGGCGCGACCGTTTTTGCGGTCAAGAATCTGCGTCGGAACCGGATTTCCGGCGGCATCATAAACCTGAACACCGGCATCATCCGGCAGAAGCAGCGAGGCCTCAACGGGATCTTCGCGCTCAACCGACAGCGCATTAAACACCGCCAAAGGAATTCCTTCGACCTGCGTATCCAGACTGCGGCAGATCCCGGCAACCCCTTCCGTCAACACCGAGGCGAACGAATTCAGCGCGATCACTTCATCATTCTGGGAAAATTTGTAGGCATCCGGAATCGAGGTTCCCGGAAGAATATCGTGAAACTGCGCGCCCAGCACCAGCCCCCACGCCTTGTACAGCCGCTCGCGCGGATAGGGAGCCGCCCCGGTCAGATGCGCCGCGACAGATGCTTTTTCGGCGGCATCGGCGAGAACTTCATTCTTGCGGTTCCAGCGTTTCATATAACTCTGCGAAGTGAATGTTCCGGAGGAATGTTCCGTCAGAAGCATATCGCCCGCAAACTCCGGGAGTTTTTTCACCTGCTCCTCCGTAATATCAAGGAACATCTGATCCGCCTTGCAGGAAATCACTTTAAGCGGCCTCCCGGAACGCGCGCTGGTTTCCGCCCATTTTACGGAATCTTCCTTCGGAGCGCCGCCCCGGTCGCCCACCCCGTAATAATGATAGGAGGCATAAAAGCCGGTCTTTTTTCCCAAATCCTTGCTTTTTTTAAGCCAGATGTCGTCCTTGCTTAAATCGCCCGTCACTTTTCCGGTGTAGTTCCCCGGATCAAGCGCAGCCACCACGAAATTTCCGTCCGGTCCTTTCCACCGTCCGACATCAAACGGAATGCCGACAGCGGAACCCCAGGTCAGCTTTTGAGTTGAAAACCCCTTAATGCCGCAATGTGCAAGAATTGATGGAAGCGAGGCGGGAAAACCGAAACAGTCCGGCAACATATATTCGGCGCTTTCGGTTCCGAATTCGTTTTTAAAATAGTGATGTCCGTAAAGAATCTGCCGGATCAGTGCTTCGGATGACGGCACGTTGACATCGCTTTCCTCCCAGGAGGAGCCGCAGGGAAACCAGCGCCCTTTTGCGATGTATTCCTTCATTTTCTCATAGTCGGCGGGATAATATTCCTTGATCATCCGGTAGCGGTTGGCCCCGCTGAAGTTGAAAATGTAGTCCGGATATTTTTCAAACAGTTCAAAGTTTTCGTTAAAGGTATCGGGAAGATACTCGTTGATCGTTGTGACATACGTCCAAAGCCACTGCGTATCGAGATGGGCGTAGCCGACAAGATACATCACCGGCTGATTTTTCGCCGGCCCGGCCTGAGCAAACCCGCCGCACAGCAGAATCAATCCCAGCCGGATAAGACAGCTTTTTTTACACATCAGAGAATCTCCTTTTTTACCGTAACGGCATTTACATAAAAACGTGTCGAACCGCCTGAATCATTATCTCTTTTTTTCCTTCCGTCCCGATTTCAACGTTACGTCCGGACGGCCTGTAAAATCGTCGTACAGCGGACTCGCAGGAACAATTGCATTCGTTCCGTTGAGCGAGACCGAGGCCGCAATCAATTTGATTTTTTCGTTCTCCGGAAGGGTGAGCGACGTGCCGCCGGGAGGAATGTCGATGGCATACGAAAACAGATAACTGAAGGCATACGCATCATCGGTTCCGTCCGGCAGATGCCGGTGGGAGCAGAACCAGGCCAGCGGATCGCGTTTGATAAAACCGCTCTCCATCGCGGTTACAGTCATTTCATCACGAAAAACCCGCGTGTCCCATAGACCGATAAATCCGCCCCAGCGCTGAATCCGCAACGGAACCGTCTGATTGCCGATCATAAATTGTCCTTCGGTGTCCTCGTCCGCAGCGGCGGCCAGCAGAACAATCCGGTTCCACTCTCCGGAAGGCAGGTCGATGGTTTGCCCCTGACAGGCAACGGCATTAAGCTGATTCGTGTCACGCGACCCGATGTTGAACAGGACCCCGCCAAAGGAAACGGTATCACCCATCATCTCGGCAGGAATAGAGCGTCCTTCTGCATCAAACGCTTTTGCCGCCGTCTCGCCGTTACAGTTGAACACGTCCGCGTTATAGGGAAGCGAAACCGGCGCACAAGATGCCGGGGTCAGTTGCTCCGAAGACGGTTTCAGTTTCAACGCCAGTGAACGGATTTGATACGGAGTGAAATTCAGCGTGAGTTTATCTTCAGCAACCGGAACCGGCCCCAGCACCGTTTCAACGCCGTTCACCTCATTTGCCGAAAGAATTCCGGCTGCCATGCGGACTTCCAGCCCCTGGACGGCTTCGCCGCGCAGTTCCTGCAACCGGACAATCACCTCGTCGCTGTTTTCCGCCAGCTTGACCGCCTGTACCGCGACCTGATCGCCGGAGGTCTGAATCAGGCTGAAGGAACGGCCAAACACGCCCGGATGTTTCGATGTTTGGAAAACCGGCATCGGTTGACTCATCCGCATGGCGGTCCAGTCGGTCGGAACGGATTTCCAGCTTCCTTTGTGCGAAGCCAAACCGTAAACAAATTCATGCCGGCCCCAGTCCTGCGAACCTTGCTGCGAATACTTTGAGGATATGTCTGCAACAGCCGGCGTGTAGAGCAGCGTCAGGCGAAGGATGTTGTCTTTGGGTTTATCGGTTCCGTATTTGGTGTCTGTAAAAACCGTAACCCCGAAATTTCCGCGCTTGTCTGTAATATCCATCCAGCCGTGCGTAGGCACTTCATATTTTTTCGGGTCATTATTTCCGCGCTCAATTTTGCCCAGGCCCCAGTTATAGGTCGCCATCGGATTGGAAACGGTCAGCGGGAATTCCGCCCGAAGAGCCCGTTCTTCGGTCCGCCAATCAATATTACAGGCGACTTCAACGCGATCACCCGCCGAACCGGCGGAAAGACGGATCGTTTGAACAAGAATCGAATTCTCCTCTTCACGCTGCACTTCAAGCGCAACACGAACCGGCCCGTTTTCCACAATGCGGATAGCGGCCGGTTTACCTGCGTGACCGCGCGGCGGCTGCTGACGATCGGTCCAAAGCATATTCCACGCAGGATATATATCCGGTTTTTCATACGTAAACGTCATTCGGGCCGGCGATTCGAAAAGCTCCTCGTCCGCCGCTTTATCGCAAATGCTGTAAATATCCCCGTCTTTATTAACTTTTACGCGATAGCGGGCATTTTCAATGCCCCGGTCGGATATTTTTAAATCCACCGACTCCGCAACCGGAACCGCTCCGGTCGCGGCGGAAAACACCGCAACCCCCGCAGACGGAACGCGGGCCGGAAACAGAATCCGGACTTGACCCTCTTTCCGATCCAGGATTTGAGTCGGCACCGGATTTCCGGAGGCATCATAAACCTGAACACCGACACCCTCCGGAACAGCAAGCCGGGCTTCAACCGGATCTTCGCGCTCAACCGACAGCGGATTAAACACAACCAGCGGAATTCCTTCGACTTGTGTATCCAGACTGCGGCAGATCCCGGCAGCCCCTTCCGTCAACACCGAAGCGAACGAGTTCAGCGCGATCACTTCATCGTTCTGGGAAAACTTATAGGCCTCCGGAATCGAGGTTCCCGGAAGAATATCGTGAAACTGGGCACCGAGCACCAGCCCCCACGCCTTGTACAGCCGCTCGCGCGGATAGGGAGCCGCTCCGGTCAGATGCGCCGCAACCGCCGCTTTTTCAGCCGCATCGGCCAGCACCTCGTTCTTACGGTTCCAGCGCTTCATATAACTCTGAGAAGTAATCGATCCGGCAGAATGTTCGATCAGAAGCAAATCTCCCTCATACTCCGGAAGTCTTTTCACCTGCTCCTCCGTGATATCGCGAAACATCTGATCCGCCTTCGAATTCAGCACCTTGAGCGGGCCG
>JALOTS010000177.1 GCA_025457785.1 Pontiellaceae bacterium
CCGGCGGTAAGATTGGTGCGCAGCAGGTATGTTCCTTCACTGCGGCGGGCCTGCCGCAGTTTTTTGCGGTTTAGCTGAAAGGTGAAGGTTTCCGGGGTGACCGAAGGCCGGGGTGGGTTGTTACTTTTCTACTGGACGGGAATAGCTTCTGCTCAGCCAGCAGTTATGCCCCGGTTCCCATGTGCTGTGATAACCGTTGTCAGAAAGACCGGAGGCCGTTGCGGCCCATGTGCCGATATTGATCTGAAGATCTTCTGACGTGATGTTGCTTTCCCGGTTCCCGGTTGAGTATCCGCAATATAAGAACATCAATGAATCAGGAAATTCCTTTGCGGCATCTTTAACTGCAAACGTGGTGTGCCTGTGATCCGAGTGATCGCCGGGATTGATTGTTTCATCTGTCTCCGCTGTATGAAAAATAATGATCGCCGACTCTGTGGTTTCATAACGGACAATGCCCGCCAATGTCGATACAAGGTCATTCCAGTCTTTATATGTCGTGCTGTTGTTGACCGTTGTTATTTGATCGCAGGCGTTTGAGTAAAAGTTCTGCAGCGATTCATGGTTGGTGCTTTGGTAACCGGTGCCTCCCGGGTTTCCGTCCGGCAATCGTAAGAAGATTGTCACGCAATTCGCATACACATATCGCTCCAGGTTATGGCCGTTTACCGTAACGGTTTCCGGCGCCCCTTGAGGCCCGCGGTTTCCATTGCCTGTATTGACCATAAATCGAACGGCCCGAAGCGAGCCTTCTTCTCTGGCTTTGTAATACGGGGTGTCTGGATTCCCGCCCCCATCTCTCTGGCCGGCATCCCCTGCCGTGGTGATGATAAAGACGACTTTGTTGTCCGTTTTCCTGACTGCGTGATAAGCCTCAGGGTTCATAAACAACTGCCAGTCATCCGAGTGGGCAACCGTGAAAAAATGGACCTCCGCCGCATGAGTGAACAACGTGAATAACACGAGAAATAAAAAGATATATCGAATCGGAGTTTTTATAACAGAACCCTTTGCTTGTCTGTTGAAAGGGGGCAGCCAGAAAGGGGTCAGCCAATGAATTTTAGAATCTACGTTTTTCATTTTCATCCTGTGTGTTCTGTCATCCTGTCTAAAAACTCTCTCTTTTTCTGTCAAAAACTTTGATTTTTGGCAGCACCGCGTTACGGGATGGTTGTGCACAACAGGGTTATTCCAGAACCTGTCGGGGTCACGGTGTAACGTCCGAGCGCGGCGGGGACCAGCCAGGACTGGCCGGGAGCCAGCGTATCCTCTCCGCCCTCCCAGCAAATCGTGCCCGCGCCTTCCGCAACAAATAACGCCTGAAAGCTTTTTCCAGTGGTTGGAAATACCGTTTTTTTCTGCAGCGCGAAGCGGTCGAGACGGAAAAACGGGCAGTTTTGAATGACTGTTCCGCTGACCTTGCACAGCGGGTTGCCGTTGTTTTCCCAATCGATCACCTGCATCGCTTTTTCGATGTGCAGTTCGCGGCCCTTGCCGTTGGCATCGACGCGATCCCAGTCGTACAGCCGATAGGTGGTGTTGGAGTTCTGCTGAATTTCGAGAATCAGACAGCCCGTGCCGATGGCGTGAACACGCCCGCCGGGAACGAAAGCCGCCTGCCCTTTGTATGCCGGAACCGACTGCAGAATGTCGGCAAAAGTTTTGTTTTCCAAGGCCTGTAAAAACTCCTTCTGTCCGATGCCGGGCTTCAGACCGCAGTAAATCTGAGCCGAGCCGTCGCCTTCGAGGAAATACCACATCTCCGTTTTCGGGTCGCCCTTCACCGCAGCGGCATTGCCGTCGTTCGGATGGACCTGTACACTCAGTTTTTCGCGGGCATCGATCAGTTTGATCAGCAGCGGGAAATCGTCGCCGCGAACGCTGGTTCCGAGCAGCGCGGCTTTATGTTCCGGCAGCAGGTCACGCAGCGTTTTGCCGGCCAGCGGGCCGTTGGCAATCACTGTGGTTCCGTCGGGATGGGTTGAGATTTCCCACGATTCCGCGTAAATGCCGTCCGGCATGTCGCGATTGAAAATTTTCGGGATGCGGCTGCCGCCCCAGATGTAATCTTTATAAACGGGCGCAAAACGGAACGGATAAAGCTTTTCCACAATCAAACTCCTGTTTTCGTATTATTTATCTGGCTTCAAACAGCCGAACCTTTAGAGTGCAGGCTAGCCATGAACGAGTTGTCCGTCCAGTCAAAATCCCGAACCGAATTCATTGATATCACCCGGCGGGTGCAGCAGTTTGCCGCCCAAATGAAACTTGAGAGCGGAATCATCACCGTTTTTGTTCCGCACACGACCGCCGGAATCACCATTAATGAAAATGCCGACCCGGATGTGACGGCCGATATGGAAATGGTTTTCGACCGCATGGTGCCGTGGACCGGCGGGTACCGCCACAGCGAAGGCAATACCGCCGCGCATGTTAAAGCCACCCTGACGGGTTCCTCCGTGCAGGTCATTGTGGAGAACGGACGGCTGGCGCTCGGCACTTGGCAGAGCATCTATTTCTGTGAATTCGACGGACCTCGCACACGCAAAATCTGGCTGAAAGAATCCGTATGAACAGAGGACAACTCCATTAGATTCTTCGACAGAGGAATCCAACATTTTTGTGCAGTAAAAACGGGGCTTCTAACCGGCTGTGCCGCAGGTAGTAAACGGTTGCCTCCGCCAGAGGGCCGGGCGTTGCGGTGTCTTTTATTCTCCCGTCATCTCGACTTTATAGTTTATAGCAAAAATCGCCCAAAAGGCGGATTTTCTTGTTCCCAATGCATGGAAAAACTGTGCGCTTTTTCTCAATAGAGTTTCCAAAGGGTTGGAAACGTTGCTACATTTTATCCTTATTCTTTCAGCAAAAAAAGGTCGGGGTCATGAATCGGAAATCGGTCGTTTTAGGAACATTTTTCTACGCAGGGTTGCTTGTCCTTACAGAGGTTTTTCTTTGTGCTGTGCCGCTGGGAATCCCGATTCCTTCCCTTTGGAGCTGGTTGCTTTGGCCGGTAGCTATCATTTTTTGCGGGGCTCTTCTGTTGCGGTCACGGGACAGGGGGTCGCTGAAATCCTTCTCGGTTGCAGTGTCCTGCCTTTATCTGCTGAGTTGTATCGTTTCATACTACTGTCTTATGGAGGGAATGGTTTTTCTGGTTTTTTCAGGCTTTTTCGGTGCGGTGTGGCTGATTACCGCCTGCGGAGTATGGGTTGCCGGCAGAGGGCTGTCCCGCTGGGGATTAACAAAGGCCCGGAAAATTTTCACACGGAGCGCCTGCATCATTCTGGCCATCGCATTCCTCGGCCCTTACTTGTACAACACTGGATATGCAATGGTTTCCGGCATTCGCAACTCGGCTTTGACAGATGCAGTCCTGCAGTGCAATGCCAATGAGCTGACTGCGACGAAAGTTGTTCCTGATCTTCATGCTCCAATTGCCGGCGAAACGAATCTGATCTGGTGCGCTCCGTTTCAGTTGGCCTGGACTGAACTGGCCGATTTCGTCGGAGAAGATATTCGTTTCGGAGAAAACGAGCCGGAGTGTGTGCTGCACCTTAACCAGCGGTCCGTCGGCAAAGAACAGCTTGATTCTGAAACCTGCTTCGCGGCGGCGGGTGCTTACACACCGGATTTTATCCGAAAGGTAAATTCAGAAGTGCAGTCCAAGTTGGGTTCTGGCGTGTTTAAGCCGGAAACAATACCGGAAACCGGCGGGCCGGATCGTCTGGCCGCCTTTGGCTATCTCAGTATCAACCTGCCGTTTGAGTATGCGTTTGAGCGAGATGACCGTCCGTTGGATTTCCAGGGTGTTCCGGTGCAGGCATTTTATGGAGAAGGATCGGAAATATTAGAAAATTTGGCGAAACGACAGGTGCGGGTTTGCTATCCTCCAGAAAAAGGGGAGTTTGTTGTTGAGCTGAAGACCAAAAAAACAGATCACCAACTGATTCTGGCAAAAATTGCACCGGGCGCGACACTGGCGGAAACGGTCGATAAGGTGATCGGTTATGTGGATTCACTGTCGCAGGAATATCTGGAGCCAAATCAAGAGCTGGTTGTGCCGATTTTTAACTTTAACATTACCCGCGAATACGACGAACTGATCGGGAATGCGCTTGTGGTGAGGAATCCGGCCTATCGCGGTTGGCGGATCACAAAAGCCGAGCAGAACATTCGTCTTCAACTGGATGAACGCGGCGCGGGTTTGCAATCCAGCGCATTTGCAGAGTTATCGAAGTGTATTCCCCGTCATTGCATTTTTGACGGGCCGTTTTTACTGCTGCTGCGTTACAAAAACTCTGCGCAGCCCTGCTTTGCGATGTGGGTAGATAACGCGGAGCTGCTCGTCAAATCTGAATGATTTTGGGCACGCAAGGAGCGAGGGGTTAGAACGCTTTTTCCGTTATTTTTCAAATTCAACCAATTGGACCGCTTCGGGCTTCGACTATCCGGGCACCGGCGGTTATCTGGACTTCCCGCTTTCCGCCTCATCCCCGGTTCGTTTTTTCCGACTGCTGGAAAAACAGTAAAACATAAATATGCAGCCGCTTTAAGCAGACAGGAATTTTTAACCACCCGCTGCGCTGGAGCAAACTTCGGAGCAAGACAGAGAACCTCCCTCCATAAACGGATCCGTTTATTCCAACCTCTGAACCCCTCGGAGCCCCTCCAGCGATCTGGTCCTGCGAAGCTTCAGCGAAGCGGGAAGCGGTTGTAGAAATTTCTTGTCTTTCGACCTTTGACCTTCGACCATTCCCCGGAGGGTTCCGCTCTGTCGGAACCGGCGGCATCATTTTATAGAACCGGCTCCCTTTCCCTGTTTTTGACAGCCCTTTTTTTAACCACTAATCCTCACTAATCTGCACTGATCCAAACTCCTTTTTCTCCATTAGTGTCCATTAGTGAAAATCAGTGGTTCACCCTCTTCAACTCTTCCCTTCTCCCTTTTTTGACCGCAAAGACGCGACCATAATCCGTGTGCAACCGCGGCTGCGGGAATCTTCTATTTCACTTCCAGCGCAAAGCTCTCCGAGTGCGAATTGAACTCCGGCGCATACATGCACTCTATGCCGGCGATGCCGGTCTGGTATTTTCCTTTGAGCTGGATGCGCGTCGAGTATTCGAACACATAGACACCCTTCGGCAGATAATCGATGAAGAAATGGCTCGCCGTGTCGCGGGTGGGATACCAGGGTCATGGGATACCAGGGTCAGGTCTGCACTTTGAAGGATACCAGGGTCAGGTCTGGAAGGATACCAGGGTCAGGTCTGCACTTTGAACATTTTACCAAGCATTCCAAATCGATACACCTCCTTTTAGTCAAAAAACGAACTACACCACGAAGCACTGTC
>JALOTS010000178.1 GCA_025457785.1 Pontiellaceae bacterium
CCCTTCACCCAGCGCGACGAGGATAATCCGTCTGGCTTTCAGAATGGTTCCGACCCCCATCGTAATCGCTCTGCGCGGAACATTATGTTCGCCGTAAAAACCGGATGCGGCATCGGAAATGGTCATAAGATCCAAAGAAACCAGGCGGGTGGACGATTCCATTTCGGAGCCGGGTTCATTAAATCCGATATGACCTGTACGTCCAATTCCCAGAATCTGGATATCGATACCCCCGGCAAGATCAATCCATTCATCATATTTCCGGCAAAAGTCAGTGATCTGTTCCTGATCAACCGTTCCATCGGGTATGTGAATATTTTCTTTTCGGATATCGACATGATCGAATAAATGTTCATTCATAAACCGCACATAACTTTGCGGCGATTCAGGGTGCATCGGATAATACTCATCTAAATTGAACGTGATGACATTTGCAAAACTGAGGCCCTCCTCTTTGTGCATTCGCACCAGTTCATTGTACACACTGACAGATGTCGAACCGGTCGCCAATCCAAGCACGGCGTTTTCACCCCGCTGTTCTTTCATTCGAATAAGCGATGCGATTTCAACAGCCGCCGTGTTGACAGCCTCTTTGCCATCAGAAAAAATGCGAACAGGTATTTTTTCATAACGGGAAACGGCAGCGTCATCCGCAGCAATATACGTCAGATTCCCGCAGCCTGAATTCGTTTTTCCGTTCAAAAATGCGCTCATTCGCCGAACTTTAATGGAATGGACTGTAAAAACCGCCGATTAATGATTTTCATAAACCGGGCCGCAGTAAATCATTTCGTGTGTCCGAAAAGAAAGGGCATCCGATTACATAAATCGGGCCTGTAATCCTGTCAAAAAAAACTCTACCCGAACAGCGAACCGTTCCAGCCCCACTGCGCGGCGGGGACTTCGGTGAAGTTGAGATAAACCCGGTTTAACGGAATCTGAAGCTTCACTTCGAGCAGACCGCAGATTTTTGCGGCGAGCTTTTCGTTTACATCGCGGGTGAGCCCTCCGATGCTTCTGACTTCCACGAACGCGGCATGACCCGCGGAACCGGACATCATCAGGTCGGCGCTGGATGAGCTGACCATGACATAAGTTTCCGGCTTGCCGATCGTTTCGGCGGCGATTTTAGACAGTCCGGCCAGCACGCTGGACGGAATTTCTCTGGTTGTCTGAATTTTTATCAGCGGCATAATTTCCTCCTCTCGTTTCTTAACTCAAAAAATCTAAATCTCCGGATTTTGTTTCTCCAAAAAAACGGGGTCTGAACAGCAAATAACTGAACCCGCTATCGTTTCGGTGTCAGAATGATGTAGGTTGGCAAACCAACAACACTGAAGTGATCTAAAATCTCACTCGCCGGTGATTCGCCGGAACGGGTGGCATCAAATTTGATTACCCGATAACGCTCCATCCGCTTCTGAATGTCCGGATTTTTAAACGTGATTGAATCCATAGCAAGACAGTTTTTGCACCATTCGGCCCAAAAATCAATAAAAACGGATTGTTTTTCAGCCGCCGCTTCATTCAGCAGGGCGCTGAATCCTTCTGCCGTATCACAAAACACCGCATGCTCCCCCTCCCCGTCCGATCGCGCAGTTGTCCCGGTTTTCATCAGGCGTGCGCCCAGCAGCCCGTAATAAACCGCAAACAGCAGAATCAACAGACCGAAGCCGCGTTTCACCCATTCCATCCATCCGCCCGGCTTGGGTAAAAAAGAAAGCCCCGCACCCGCAAACGGCCACGGCAGAGCCATCCCGAGTCCAAGAACAAACGGCAAAACCAGTCCGGCCGCCACGCCTTGCGCGTAAAGACTTCCCGCCAGCAGCAGTACAGCAATAACTACGGGCGCCACGCATGCGCCCGCCAGCAACGCAGAAATTCCCCCGATGCTGAACGCCGCAAAATAGCTGTTACCCCCCTGCCGGCTTCCAAACCGCTGCTGAAACCGCGAAAAGTCGATGTGGAACAAATCAAACATCGCCAGCGCCAGCACAACAAAAACGGCGGCAATGGATAAGTTAAACCACGGACTGGCGTTCAACGCGCCAAACTGTGCGCCGCCCAGCACCACGCTCAAACCGAGAACCCCGTAAACGACCGTAATGCCCAATCCATACGCCGAACCCAGCGCAAACCCTTTTTTCCGGGACTTCGACTGCGCTCCGGCACCGATAATCGCCAGGTTCACCGGAATCATCGGCAGTACGCAGGGGGTCAAATTCAGCGCCAATCCGCCGATTAAAATCAATAGCAGCGTGCGCCAAAACCCCCACTGCTCAAAAAACCCCAGCGGATTGTCCGTAAACCCTTGAGAAACCTGTTGTTCACCCCCCCTGCCCTCGGCGCGATCCATAAATTCAGAAAACGTTGGTGCATCCATATATCCGGAACCGGTACAGGTGACATCGAACTTTTCAAGGGCGGCGGCCCAGTTCGTTTCCGGCGACTGCGCGGCAGATGCCAGTGCCAGTGTGAAAAGAACAGAGAAAAGGATTAACTTTTTCATCGGCAAACTCCAGACTCATAAATTGATGGACAGTACTGAACATATCGCATTGAAACTTTTGAAGCAAATCCGCGCAGCAGGTTTTACCGCTTTTTTCGCGGGCGGCTCCGTGCGCGACCGGCTGCTTAGACGCAAGGCCAAAGATTACGACATTGCCACCAGCGCCCGGCCTGAACAGATCGAAGCCCTCTTCCCGAAAACCGTTGCCGTCGGCAAAGCCTTCGGTGTCATCGTCGTCGTGGAAGGCGGAACCGAAACCGAAGTGGCCACCTTCCGTACCGACGGCGGTTACCAGGACGGACGCCGCCCCGATTCAATTGAATTCTGCGGTGCCGAAGAAGATGCCAAACGGCGCGACTTCACCGTCAACGGCATGTTCTATGATCCCGTTGAAAATCTCATTATCGACTACGTTGGCGGACAGGCCGACCTGCAAAACGGAATCATCCGGGCCATCGGCGACCCGGAAAAGCGGTTCGCGGAAGATCATTTGCGCATGCTGCGCGCCGTCCGTTTCGCGCACACCCTGGGCTTTGAAATCGAACCGGCCACCCGCGCCGCGACCCAGAACCACGCGCCCGATCTGGCGAAAATCAGCGCGGAACGGATAGAAAACGAATTCTCCCGAACCCTCACCGAAAGCCTGCGGCCCGGCGATGCACTTAAAGAACTGGTTGAACTCGGACTGATGAACTGCATCATTCCTGAAATTCTTCCAATGATCGGACAGGAACAGCCGCCTGAATTTCATCCGGAAGGCGATGTCTTTGTGCACACCTGCCTCATGCTGAATCTGATGAAAGAAGGGCAGGCAGGAGTGTCCGCTCCACATCAATTTGGGCAGACAAGAGTGTCTGCCCCACATAATCAGCAGGCAACTACCAGTGGAGCAAACACTCCCGTCTGCTCATCCGCGCCTGCTCGGTCTTCCGTGGAGCAGACACTCCTGTCTGCTCATCCCTTCCGTCCAGTTGAACCATCCGATTCTCTCCACACCTCCCGCCGCCGCCTTCCGCACTGGAAACAGGATTCACGCGTTTATTTTGTCACCTTCCGGCTTGCTGACTCCATCGCGCAGGAAAAACTGGATCAATGGCAGGAAGAACTGGAAATCTGGCGAAACCAACAGCCCGACCCGACATCTGAAACAACGGAGAGCGAACGAACACGCCGTTATCATGAGAAACAACAGGAATGGCTCGATAAAGGACACGGCTCCTGCATTTTAAAAAATCCGGAAATTGCGGAGATCGTTGAACAGACCCTTAAGCATTTTGACGGCGAGCGTTACCAACTCGGCGACTATGTCATCATGCCCAATCATGTTCATTTGATTGTGGCCCCCTCCGAGGGAATTTCGTTGTCACCTATTCTCAAATCATGGAAAGGCTGTTCGGCACGAAAGATAAATCTGTCGACTGGCTCTAACGGCTCGTTGTGGATGGATGAATCATTCGACCATATTATTCGAAATGAAAACTTTTTGAAAAAATTCTCCGATTACATCAAAAACAATCCGGCACGCTCACATCTTGCTCCAGGTGCATTCCGGATTGGAACAGGCTCACTAAAACTCGAATGGCAGACAGGAGTGTCTGCCCCACATAAAGAGCAGATGCCTGCATGTGGAGCAGACACTCCTGTCTGCTCATTCCCGCCTGCTCAGTCTTCCCCCCGTGGAGCAGACACTCCTGTCTGCTCATCCCTGCCTGCTCATTCCGCTGCCTTTAAAAAGATTCTGGCCTACACAATTCTGCTGCACGATGTCGGCAAACCGGCTACCGCTTTCATGGGAGCCGACCGCCTGCGCTTTCACGGTCACGAGTACAAAAGCGCCGGCATGGCGGAAGAAATTCTGCGCCGGTTAAAGCTGCCGACCAGAGAAATTAAACAAATCGTCACTGGAATCGCCGGTCACATGCGGTTTAAAGATGTGCAGAAAATGAATAAATCCACCCTGCGCAAGCTGATGGGGTCGGACACTTTTGATCTCGAACTCGAGCTGCACCGCATCGATTGCGCCGGAAGTCATGGACTGCTCGACAACTATCACTTCCTGCTCCGAAAATACGAAGAGATGAAAAACGAACCGATTCTGCCCGAACGGTGGATCACCGGAAAAGATCTGCGGGAAATCGGCGTTCCGCCCGGCCCGGACATGGGCAGACTGATTCAGCTCGCCTACGATGCCCAGCTTGAAGGCCGCTTCTCTGACTGCGCCGCCCTGCTCGCCTGGCTCAAAACGGAAATCAAACCGTGAGAAACGCGCCGCCTTTCAGGAAAAAGGACAGACGGTTTGAACCTTCGGAAAAAGTTTACGGACCGTCAGCGCATCCTTTTCGAGAAACAGCAGTTTCAAGTTCGGCCCGGCATCCATGGTGAAATACAAATCGAGACCGCCCGCCCGCGCCTGCCACACCTTCTGCATCAAAACAAGCGATTGCGGCTTCCAGTAGCAGAGCGGCGGCCACGCCGCCAGCATGGTTGCGTGCATCGCAAGCGCATTATTTTCCGCAGTTTTTCCAAACATTGGAAAATCCTGCGCGGCGATGGCCGTACGCAGTTCATCAAAGTCGCACACCGCCTGCGCGGGCCAAGCCTCGTACAGTTCTGACGTTTCACAGGTGCGGTTCATCCCCTCGGTTGAGCCGGTTTCTTTCCGGGCCTTGGACACTTCAAGAATACCGATCCGCAGATTATTCCAGACACCGGAAAGTTCCTCGGCATAGCTATCCATTCCGTCGGCGCGTTCACCGGCATGCCAGACGACGAAGCCGCTGTAAAGCGAGCGGGCGGCGCTGCCGCTGCCGAGCCGCGCCAGCATCGAAAGCGGAACATTGTTTTCGGTACGAACCTCAAAAAACTGTCCTTTGCTGCGGAATAAATTGAAATAGGTTGAAAGCCGCTCAGCGAATTCTTTCGGCGCCGGTTTTCCGTTCAGAAAAATCCGATCAGCGGCTTGAGCGAATGTTATCACCGTATGCGTTCCGAGCGTTCCGAGCGAAACGGAGAGGCTCGAATTGACCGGCAGATTAAGCTCTGCGTCGCGCTTTCCCCAGTATTTGCACAGCGCAATATTGACGGGCGCAAAGGCCTCACCGCGCGCGGCGGGTTTTCCGTCCGCCCGCCGGAGAAGGATCTGAACGAATTCCTGTCGTTTCATGACGGGAAACTAACAGAAAACAGCCAAAAGAACAACGGTTTAGATTCTTCAGCGAAAAAATCCATTCATGCACAGGCTGGAAAGCCGGCGCCACAGGATGTACGATCGGTCAAATGAAAACAAAAGAGGAACGGGCGGAAATGATCGGACAAATGCTGGATCAGCTTTATCCTGCGGTTGACGTTCCGCTGAAACATCAAGATGCCTATACCCTGCTGGTTGCTGTGATTCTTTCTGCTCAATGTACCGATAAACGGGTCAACGAGGTGACACCCGCACTGTTCGCCGAAGCCAACACGCCGGAAAAAATGACACAGCTCGGTCCGGAAAAAATCCGCGAACACATTGCAAGCTGCGGACTGGCCAACAATAAATCCCGGGCGATTTTTGAGCTGTCGAAGATGCTGATCGCCGACCATGGCGGCAAGGTGCCGGACAGTTTCCAGGCGTTGGAAAATCTGCCGGGTGTTGGACATAAAACCGCGTCGGTGATTATGGCGCAGGCCTTCGGCGTTCCGGCGTTTCCAGTCGATACGCACATTCACCGCCTCGCCCGGCGCTGGAAACTGACCAACGGGAAAAACGTTAAGCAAACCGAGGCCGATTTAAAAAAACTTTTCCCGCCGGAACGCTGGAACAAGCTGCATATTCAATTGATTCTCTACGGACGCGAACACTGTTCCGCCCGGGGCTGCGACGGCACAATATGTCCGATCTGCCGAACGCTCTTTCCGAACCGGAAAAAACCGTTTCACACCCGGAAATGATTTCCAGACGTTGAAGCGAAACCATCCCAAACGGCTTACAGCCGCGTGCCGGAGGGAATAACCGTGTTTTTAGGAATGACAATCACCCCGTCGCGAACCACGTAAAGCGACGTCTGCTCGCCTTCCTGTTTGCCTTCCGGCGAAATATAAACACTGTCGCCGATGCGAACATTTTTATCAATAATAGCGTTTTTAACGTAGCAGTCCCGCCCGATTCCCAGCCGAATCTGGTCGTGATTCTTCGGCGCCTTTTCATGGTCGAAATAATCGGATCCCATAATGATGGAGTGCTCAATCACCGTGCCCTCCCCGATCACCGCGCGCAGACCGATCACCGAGCGCAGAATCCGATGTCCGGAAATAATACAGCCTTCAGCCAGCAGACAGCGGTTGAGGTCGCAGCAGTTGATCTTGGACGGCGGCAGATACCGCATGTGTGTATAGATGGGCGCGGTTGCGGAATAAAAGGTGAACTCGGGAACGAGATCGGTCAGCGCCAGATTGGCATCATGGAACATGCCAATCGTTCCGATATCTTTCCAGTACCCTTCAAAGATATGGCTGTACACATTGCAATCATGAATAGCCATCGGAATGATGTGTTTTCCGAAATCCTGATGATCATTTCCGCAAAGCAGACTGGTCAGCACGTTGACGTTGAAAATGTAAATCCCCATGCTGGCGAGGTAGCGTTCGTCCTGATACATCGGGGCACGCAACTGATCAAGCCGCTTGCTGTTTCCAGGTTTTTCGGCAAATTCGATGATTTTGCCTTTATCGTCCACATGCATGATTCCCAGCGAACCGGCCTCGCGGCGCGGAACCGGCTTGGTGCAGATGGTTACATCCGCACCGCGCTCGATATGTTCGCGGATCACCTCTGAAAAATCCATGCGGTAAAGCTGGTCGCCGGAAAGAATCACGACAATATCGGGCTCACTGGTCATATAATGGCGCATCGACTGGCGGACCGCGTCGGCGGTACCCTGGAACCAGCCGCTGGAAGTCGGGGTTTGTTCGGCCGCCAGCATGCGCACGAAACCGGGCGAAAACTGATCAAAAATATAGGTGGACTGAATGTGCCGGTGCAGGGAAGCGCTGTTGAACTGAGTGAGCAGATAGATCGAACGGATTCCGCTGTTGATACAGTTGCTGATCGGAATATCAACCAGCCGGTATTTTCCGGCAATTGGAACGGCCGGTTTGGCGCGGTCCTGTGTAAGAGGCTGAAGCCGTGTACCCGCTCCGCCGCCAAGAATCAGCCCGACTGTTTTGACACTCATAATTAAACTCCTTCCATTCAGGGCAACCTTATAAACATTCCATTGATTCTTTCGCCAGAAGAAAATGCGTTTTAACCTCATTATTCGCTTTTTCGAACTACGATACATCCACTTCTCGCGTTTTTATTTTGAGGGTTTTTTCGGCGTTGCGTTTGACGGATTTTTTCGACGGCGATTCGGGTCTTTTTCCCATTTGTCGAATTCGCCGCTGTCGCCGCCGCAGAAAAAGACCTGCCGGACAACGAAGTTGCTGCCGTCGCAGTCGGTGTCCACCTTCCGGCAGGCAATATCCGCCGTGTCGCGGGAGTTGACGACATCGCAAATAAGGGGTCGGGCCGCCGGACGGATTCATAGTTGTTATGTTTTTTATTGCTTTGCAACAGGTTATGCTGTTTAAACTCTGTGAATTGTATTCTGTGATGAGTTTAATTAAACAGTTTCGAGCTTCGGAATCTGGAAGAATGGAGAAATAAAGAGGGCGGGGTTTTTGTCGCAACAATGAATCAGGCGGATCCCTTTTCCAACCTCGGCGGAATTCCAGATGGAAGTGTTCGGGGGAAATCCGGTTCAATGGAACCGGCAGACAGGAAAAATTGAAAGGACGGATCTTTATGGACATCATGCGCAGAATGTTAATGGTGACAGCAGTAATGAGCCTGCTGATTTCAGGTTGTGCCGGGGTAACTTCAATCAGCACGGACACTCAGGCACCCGTTCAAAGCGTTTTACAGACTCATCAAACAGTTTTCAATGTGTATGATTACGGAGCTGCGGGCGATGGAAAGACCCTCGACAGTCCCGCGATCAACCGTGCGATCGAAGCCTGTGCCAATGCGGGAGGCGGGACCGTTACCCTTCCGGCGGGCACGTACCTGAGCGGCAGCATCCGTCTCAAAAGCAATATAAATCTCCATATCGGCGCCGGAGCAACCATCCTGGGTGCTCCGCAGGAACTGAATGCCTACGATCTGACCGAACCGTGGGAGGGGGTCGCCTATCAGGACTTCGGGCATACCTTCTTTCATAACAGTTTGATCTGGGGCGAAAATCTGACGAATGTGTCGATTACAGGCTCCGGGATGATTAACGGCGGCGGACTGGTTCATAACACCGATATGCTGAACCACATGGGTGGTTTTTTAACATGGCGGACGCCCGATTTGTCTAAAACATACGACCCTGTTCGGGTGGGCAATAAGACCATTGCCCTGAAACTCTGCCGTAACGTGCTGATGCGCGATTTTACGGTTTACCATGGCGGTCATTTTGCGATCCTGGCGACTGGTTGCGACGGAATGACCATAGATAATGTGACCATAGACACCAATCGTGACGGCATTGACATTGACTGCTGCCGCAACACCGTCATTTCCAACTGCCGGGTCAACGCGCCAAATGACGATGCGATCTGTCCCAAGAGCTCCTATGCGCTCGGACGGAACGTCATTACCGAGAACCTGACCATTGTAAACTGCCAGGTTTCCGGATTTAAGGAAGGGACTCTGTTGGATGGATCGATGCAACCGAGCAAACTCAAGAACGGACGAATCAAGTTCGGAACCGAAGCCAACGGAGGCTTTCGCAACATAACCGTAGCCAACTGTACCTTCCGCGGCTGTCGCGGTCTGGCACTGGAAGAGGTGGATGGCGGCATCATGGAAAATATCACCATCAACAACATTTCCATGATGGATGTTGCGGCCTATCCGATCTACATCACGCTGGGCGACCGCCATCGCGGACCGAATATTACCCGTCCGGGGAAACTCAGAAACATTTTAATTTCAAATGTGGTGGCGACTGGCATTGAGAAGATGAGCGGGATTCAGATCACCGGTACGCCTGCGCAGCCCATTGAAGGCGTGCGGCTGGAAAACATGAAGCTCGTCTTCGACGGCGGGGGGACCCTCGAAGATGCCGCGCGTGTTCCCAAAGAATTAGGCAGTGATTATCCGGAACCCTCCCGAATCGGCATCTTGCCGTCTTACGGACTGTTTGCCCGCCATGTCCGGGGACTGGAACTGGAAAACATCAGCGTAAGTTTTCTGAACGAAGATCTGCGTCCGGCAATGGTTTGCACGGATGTGGACGGACTTGAAATCGATAATTTCAAAGCACAGCTTGCATCCGATGTCCCCGCCGCCCGGTTCAATGATGTCCGGGGATTGGTTATCCGCAAC
>JALOTS010000179.1 GCA_025457785.1 Pontiellaceae bacterium
ACCGCTTTATTTCGGTCGTGGACTACTGGATAGCCTTCGGCCTGCTCCTGTTTGTCTGCGGACACATGATTATGCAGACCATGCAGCCGGAGGATGAAAAGAAGGGCCCCAAAAACCCTCTTCACCTGCCGACACTTCTGATGCTGGCCGTTGCGACCAGCATTGACGCTTTCGCCATCGGCATTACCCTCTCGATGCTGCGCGTCTCCATTCTCCAGCCGGTCGTCATCATCGGTCTGGCAACCTTCGCGCTCTCCTTTATCGGCGTGTACTGCGGACGGCTCTTCGGCCGCTTCAACGAAAAGAAAATGGAGGTGTTCGGCGGGCTGGCGCTGATCGGCATCGGCACGAAAATTCTGATCGACCATCTGATTAAAAACCACGAAATGTTCACCGACTTGACCCCCATCTGGTTTGCATTCGGGCTCACCCTCGCCGCCGGACTGGCAACCGGCATCGGCAGCCTGCTGGCTTTCTTTACGCGACACACCCTCCCCGGGCGGTTCTCCTTCTTTCTTGGAACCTCAACCGGACTGCTCCTCTGGACCGCATTCCGGCAGATGATGCCCCTCGCTGATACCCATTTCGGAAGCCCGCTCCCGGCCATCAGCGCATTTTTTGCAGGATTCCTGATTACCGCGCTGATCGATAAGCTGGTTCCAAACTTTGGAAACCCCCACGAACCGCATCGCGTCGAAGACATGGCAGAAAACCCCGCCTTCCGCCGGATGGGCATGCCTGCGGTGCTGGCCCGCGCACAGCTTCCCGGAAGGTCTGGCCATCTTCATCGCGGCGCTGCACGCGCCCGCGCCGGTCGCCGTCGGAGCGGCCGTCGCGCTGGCGCTGCACAATATTCCCGAAGGCATTTCCGCCGCCCTGCCGATGTATCACGCCACCGGAAGCCGCGCCAAAGCCTGCGGATTTTCCTCACTGACCGGACTGGCCGAACCGCTCGGCGCACTGATCGTTTACACCCTGCTCTACCGTTTTATGAACCAGGCGACGCTCGGCCTGCTCACCGCCGCCGGTGCCGGCATTATGGTTTTCATTGCGCTCGACGGACTGCTTCCTGCGGCACGGGCTTACGGGAAATATCATCCCGCCGTCTATGGTGTCCTGACCGGCATGCTGGCCGCCGCCGCCCTTGCACTGATCTGATAAGGAAACCCCATGAAAAACAAATCCATCTCAGTCATTATTGCCGCATTGCTTATGTTCGGACTTGGACTGGCGGTGCCGTCAGTTTTAAAGAGAAAACCACCCGATGATGTAACACAGCTCGTTGCAGGCAATACTGATTTCGCGTGCAACCTGTATTCCCAACTCAAAAAAGAAAAAGGCAACCTTTTCTTCTCCCCGTATAGCATCTCGACCGCACTGGCCATGACCTATGCAGGCGCTCGCGGCAATACCGCCATCGAAATACAAAACACACTGCACTTCACCCCCGGTGAAAGAAAAACACATTCTGCATTCGCTCAACTGACTGCCGACCTTGAACGGCTGCAAAAAAAGGGTTCCGTTCAACTGCTGGCTGCCAACTCTCTCTGGCCACAAAAAGGCTATCCGTTTCTCCCGGAATATCTGGCGTTAATAAAATCCGACTACGGCGTGTCGATCACTCCGCTGGACTATCAGGGCCAAACTGAACCGGCAAGACAAACGATAAACCAATGGGTTGCAGAGAAGACCCATGACAAAATCAGGGATATCATCCCGCAGGGAAATCTTGACCCGTTAACCAGGCTTGTTCTGGTCAACGCCATCTATTTTAATGGGAATTGGGAAAGTCAGTTCGAAGCCAATCAGACCGTCAAATCCGATTTCTTTATCGCGCCGGACACAACCGTCCAAGCCCACATGATGACCCAGACGCATTCGTTCAGATATGCTGAAACACATAAACTTCAGATCGTCGAGCTTCCATACATCGGAAGAGAACTGTCCATGCTGATCCTCCTGCCTAAACCGAAAAACGGGCTTTCCTCAATCGAAGCCCGTCTTACCCGGAAACATATTAATCAATGGAAGAAAAGCCTCTCTGAACAGGAAATTGAAATTTATCTGCCAAAGTTTAGAATCACATGGGGTGCGGCTGAACTCAACAGCCCGTTGCAACAGCTCGGAATGCTGGATGCGTTCAATGAACCCACAGCCGATTTCTCCGGGATGGATGGTACAAACCGGCTCTACATCAGCAAAATCCTCCACAAAGCATTCGTGGACGCGAACGAGGCCGGAACAGAGGCCGCCGCCGCCACTGTCGACGAAGGATGTGAACTTTGTGCTTCTATTGAAGACCCGCCCCCGGTGTTCAGAGCCGACCATCCGTTTCTTTTTCTGATTCAGGAAAACCAAAACGGCAGCATCCTCTTCATGGGCAGAGTAACAGACCCGACAGCGTCGCCATAAACAAAAAAACAACTGATACCAAAAGCAGAATGACCGTCCCGGTCGTTTTCCGCCTCGGCGGATTTGCCGGAGGCAGAAAGCAAGCGGGACGCGAAACGAGGCTTTCGAAACAAAAGCAACGACCGGAGGGAGCGGCCAACGTTTTCAACCATTCCCGCCCTGCAGTTTTTTAACGGCATCTCATTCGTGAAATGCTCTAAATATCCCTCTTTTTCAGCAGGCAGGCATCGCCGTAGGAGTAGAAGCGATAGTTTTCTTTTTTGGCGTGGTCATAGGCGGCGTGCATGCGGTCGAGTCCGGCAAAGGCGGAAACGAGCATAAAAAGTGTTGAGCGCGGCAGGTGAAAGTTGGTCATCAGTAAATCGACCATTTTAAAAGGATAACCGGGCGTGATGAAAATATCCGTTTCACCGGTGAACGGATGGATAACTCCCGGCGCTGTTGCCGCGCTTTCGAGCAGGCGCAGCGACGTGGTGCCGATAGCAACAATCCGTCCGCCCGCAATGCGCGTCGCATTGATCCGGTCAACGGTTTTCTGACTCACCGTCCCCCACTCCGCGTGCATGATATGATCCTCGGTATCGTCCGCTTTAACCGGAAGGAAGGTTCCGGCACCGACGTGCAGCGTCACGGTCTCAAAAGCGATGCCCCGTTTTTCCAGGGCCTGGAACAGTTCCGTGGTAAAATGGAGTCCGGCGGTCGGCGCGGCAACCGCCCCTTCGTGTTGAGCGAAAATGGTTTGGTAATTCCGGCGGTCACTGGCGTTTTCTTCCGCATCGTTGCGGCGCGAGATATAGGGCGGAAGCGGCATCCGTCCGCAGGTTTCCAACCATTGGAAAAGAGACTCGCCGCCGCAATTGAAACGCAGCCGGATGTCGCCGCCGTCGCGCTTTTCGGTAACCTCGGCGAAAAAACCGGGAGCAAAATCAATGCGGCTGCCCGCTTTCAGCCGCTTGCCGGGCTTAACAAAAGCAAACCATTCGTTATCGGCGGTGCGCATGTGCAGCGTGGCTTCAATCTTCACCGCACCGCGCAGACCGTCGAGCCGCGCAGGAATCACCTTGGTATTATTGCCGATCAACAGGTCGCCGGGCCGCAGAAGGCCCGGCAGATCGCGGACAATGCGGTCGGAAAAACCGGTGCCGGTTAAATCAAGCAGGCGGGCCGAATCGCGGGGGCTGGCCGGGCAGTCCGCGATAAAGCCTCTCGGCAAATCAAAATCAAACAGATCTACTTTCATAGAGTGGAGTGATGAAATAAAGGAACGCGAGACGGTTGGGAACAAAAAACCGCAAGTTTCTCACCTTGATTTCTTCGGTGGATGACTCTTCCGTTAAACGCCCTTTCCGATTGCCGATCCTGCAAAATCCGCTGAGCACTCAAGCCGGGCTTAATTCATTCGCGAATATACGGATCGTGCGTCAAACACAGACTCTTCCTCCCGGCGGTCGAAATGGTACACGTTGAACTGCCGCCGGAATAGTTTCTAACCGTCGCGCGATGAATCCCGAGTCCCCGGGAAATGCGCCGTACGCCCCAGCCGAGCTCGCCCAATTGTTTTATCGTCAATCATACTCACTTTGAGTCCACTTCTCGCCTCTCTCTGAACGAGCTTGCGAGCGATAGAGTGAAGGCGCTGGTCGTGTGTTTTTTGTTTTTCACATTGCAGATATCAGCTCTGGATTATCCATTAGGCTCAAGAGAGTACTGGACAATATCTGAGCCTGAGCTCCCCTCGAATATTACAAAGCCGCCGGGCTTCCCCTTGGTGAGCAGTTTTGTTATAGCTGTTCACACATCGACATTCGCGGATGCTGGCTCATCGGTCGCTCGCTTGCCTGTAAATATTGCGGCAAAAAACAAAATTATTCCCGCCGTAACAACAATTCCTGAATCATATATACGTTCATTTTTCGTTTCCTTTGCACACCCGGCCTCTGGGGCGGCGCAGTAGCGACGTACCCGGAAGGCCGTTGTTCGCAATGGATCTACTTTCTTTCCTTATAGACCGTATCTACCGCCAACCCCGCCGCCAGCAAAAGAAGTGCTTTCGCGGGTCCAGGATCCTGATTCAGGGCAATGATGTAGTTGTCGGCGGATGTGAACAGTTCTTTCCCGATCCCCGCCCATTTCTTCGTGATTGTGCCGATTTCCTTCTCGGCCTTATCGAGAAAACGGAAGGTCCATCCTTTCCAATCGCCCTTTACCAGGGCGACTTCATTGCCTGTGACATCAAAAACACGAAATGCCCCGCCGAGAGAAAACACCTTGCTTTGGAACCACCCGACAACTGTCCCGTCTTTATCCAAGATGTTGACCTTCGATCTGAACAGCGTGAAACCTCGTTGGATGGAAAACAGCAGTTTGGTTTCATCCTCCGGATTATCCCCCTCATAGACGAAGACTTTCGTTGGCAGAAGCTGTTTGTTCACCAGAAACCGAAGCACATGAACGAGCCCGCCGGGCTTCTCTCTCGCAATCCCCAATTGCTGCTGTGTCTGCGGATCAAGGATGTCATAGGTGTCTGCGAGCTTGAGAAAGCCAACCCGTTCCCGAATGAAGTATGTCCCTTTATTCAGCATGATCTTCTCCTTCGTATTGTTCAAACGTTGGCGTTCACCATTCGCCGCGACGGGCGGCAATAGGGTGCGACGCGTTGGTAGCATCCTACGTCTTTATGTAAGATGGAGTCAACCCCTTGAACATTGGATAGTGCTTAATGTTGAGTGTCTTCAATTCTGCATTCTCTGCATCGGCGGTAGCGGCGATAATGGCATCGGCCAAACCAATGCCATGCGACTTGGCGTAGTCTCTTTTGTAAAGACCACCTGATTTGGCAAGAATTGGCGACACGGGGATTACCCGAAACAGGGAAATCAGGTTATCCAGAGTATTTAGTTCGTCATTTCCTCTGACACCTGCATAAAGCTCGGCCACAACAATGCTTGAGAGGATGATTCGATTCGAGCTGGCTTTTACTATATCAACAGCCCTCGGGTAACCCCGGAGAAAATCAACCATGATATCTGTGTCAATAAGGATTGGCTTTGCCATAGTTTCAGCTCCTGTCCCATGTTCGCCGAGCTGCATAAAAGTCAGGCAAATCGTCGCGATCTTGCCACATGCCTGCTGCACTGTTCAATATGGTTTCTCGACGACTTCCGCTGGTCAGTTCGATAAAACGATCTACGGCCTCGCGAATAAGTTGCGCCTGATTCTTGCCCGTGGATGCCGCCAGGGTTGTCAGTCCACCGCGCTCTTCTTCGGTCAAATAAATTTGAGTTCGTACCATATTACACCCCCGATGTATGCAATATACATTATACATTACCTTTGATTTGTCAAGGCCAGTGTACAAATCTGTACGTTTCGCGACCGAAGGGAACGGTTCAAATGTTGGCAGTCTGCCGCAAGGCGGACAATAAAGTCCACGGATATGAGCATACCCTGCATGCGGAAACAACCGCTCACCCTGCGTGCGCTCATTCGCCCTCCGGGAACGACCGGAAGACCCTTTTCGCGGAAACAACCGCTCACCCTGCGTGCGCTCATTCGCCCTCCGGGAACGACCGGAAGACCCTTTTCCAAACACCGGAAAAACGGGTTTAAAATTTTTTTGCCCTGTTGACCCGAAGCAGCGCGCAGATAATTTCCGAAGGAAACAGGGCGAAGCCCGGTTCAAACTTCAGCCATATGAACGTTACGCCTCTCTCTGAGCGGGCTTGCGAGCGATAGAGTGAACGCGCCGGTTCGCTTTTATTTGCACCTCAATGGGTAGGCTTCCGGATTGTCGATCATATCTAACGTTAGATCAACATCAAGATCCGGCCAGTAAAGGTGTTTTGAAGATTCCTCCTTTATGTTGGTAATCGCTTTGATCGGGGCATCCACGAACCAAGGGAAGTCAGAAAAAGACAAATGATGCTCTTTGATTCCATCAAAAATCCAGAACCCC
>JALOTS010000180.1 GCA_025457785.1 Pontiellaceae bacterium
CACTGATTCAGGTACGGAGAGTTCACCTGTATTCAAACGAAACTCCGGATGTTCCGGCGCCTCATAGGGATCGCTCACGCCGGTAAACTGCTGAATTTCACCCGTCCGCGCTTTTTTATAAAGTCCTTTCGGGTCGCGCTGCTCACACAGTTCAATCGGCGCATCGATGAAGATCTCGAAAAACCGGTCTGCGCCTATGATCTCACGGGCGTGACGGCGGTCTGCGCGATACGGAGAAATAAACGCTGTAATTACAAGAAGTCCCGCATCATTGAACAGTTTTGCAACCTCTGCGATCCGCCGGATGTTTTCTTTGCGGTCTTCCGCCGAAAATCCGAGATCGCGATTCAGTCCATGCCGGATATTGTCTCCGTCCAGAATGCAGCAGGCCTGCCCCATATCGATTAATTCGCGCTCAAGCCGGCGCGCAATGGTGGACTTGCCCGACCCGCTCAAACCGGTCAGCCAGAGCGTTGCGCCCTTCTGCCGGAAGAGTTTTTGCCGGTCTTCAGCGGACACAAGACTATCGGTTTTTACAATGTTCTGACTGACCGGTTTCGAACTTTTTTCCTTCGAAACCACCCGGTCAACAATCATGCCGGCGCCGACTGTTATATTGGTCATGCGATCAATAATAATAAACGCCCCGGTTGCCCGGTTCCGTTCATAGGGGTCAAATGCGATTGGACGATGCACAGTGATATGCACCCGGGCAATTTCGTTCAGGTCAAGGGTTCCCGCCGTCTCCTTCCGCCGGTGCATGGTGTTGACATCCACTTTGTACCGGATGTCCGCCAGCACACCGGGCACCATATTGGTGGTCTGCTTAATCAAATACGACCGCCCGGTTTGAGCGGGCGTTTCGTGCATCCAGACCACCATGGCTTCAAATTCATTTCCGATATGCGGAAGGTTTCCGACCGGCACCAGCATGTTCCCGCGCGACACATCAATTTCGTCTTCCAGCGTCACCGTTACCGCCATCGGCGCAAACGCCTCGGGAACCTCACCGTCCGGACTGAGGATCGACTTGATTTTCGACGTACGGCGCGAAGGCAAACTCATCACCGCATCCCCGACGCGCATCACGCCGGAGGCGACAGTTCCGCTGAATCCGCGAAAGTTCAGATTCGGACGCAATACATGTTGAACCGGAAAACGCATATCGACCAGATTCCGGTCCGTGGCAATATTCACGCTTTCAAGATGATGCAGGAATGTCGGCCCGTCATACCACGGCATTTTAGCGGACTTCTCCACCACGTTGTCGCCCTTGAGCGCCGACATTGGAATGAAGTGAATATCTGAAAAACTCAAGCGGGCAACAAATTCGTTATAATCTCTTCGGATCCGCTCATAAACGTCTTCCGACCAGTCCATCAAATCCATCTTGTTCACCGCCACAACGACATGCTTGATGCCGAGCATGGAACAAATGAAGCTGTGACGGCGCGTTTGTGTAATCACACCGCTGCGGGCATCAATCAGAATGACCGCCAGATTACAGGTTGACGCGCCGGTTGCCATATTGCGCGTGTACTGTTCATGGCCGGGCGTGTCCGCAATGATAAATTTACGTTTATCCGTCGAAAAATACCGGTATGCCACATCAATGGTAATCCCCTGTTCACGCTCGGCTTTCAGGCCGTCTGTCAACAGAGCCGGATCAAAATCATCACCGGTTGTTCCGTGAATCTTCGAGTCTTTTGTCACGGCGGCCAGTTGATCTTCATAAATCATGTGGCTGTCATAAAGCAGCCGCCCGATCAACGTGGACTTCCCGTCATCGACAGAACCGCACGTCAGAAAACGAAGGAGATCCTTTTCTTCATGACGGCGGAGATACCCCTTGATATCCTTCGCAATAAACTCTTTTTCCTGCACTTCGTAGGCCATATTTTTTGTCCCAAAAAATAAATCTATTTCTGATCGGAGATCAGAAATAGCCATCCTTCTTCTTCTCTTCCATACTGGCGGCACCGTCGTAATCAATCACACGGCCCTGCCGCTCCGAGGTTGTAGTGAGCAGCATTTCCTGCACGATCTCTTCCAGCGTTTCTGCATTCGACTCTATCGCGCCGGTCAACGGGTAACAACCCAGTGTGCGAAAACGGACTTTTTTCACCATCGGCTTTTCACCCGGCTTAAGCTCCATCCGGTCATCGTCGATCATAATCAGCGTTCCGCTGCGCTCCACCACGGGGCGTTCGGCGGCGAAATAGAGCGGAACAATCGGAATTTCTTCGCGCAGCAGATAAAGCCAGATATCAAGTTCCGTCCAGTTGGAAATCGGAAACACGCGAATGGATTCCCCCTTGTTCACTTTGGCATTATAGAGATTCCACAATTCGGGCCGCTGATTTTTGGGATCCCACTGATGAAACTCATTGCGGAAACTGTACACCCGCTCTTTGGCGCGGGACTTCTCTTCGTCCCGGCGGGCACCGCCGAACGCGGCATCAAAACCGTAATGATTGAGCGCCTGCTTCAATCCGTCCGTTTTCATCACCTGCGTATGTTTTTCGGAACCGTGCTTGAAAGGATTGCTAATATCCTTGCCCTCGGGATTAATCCAGACCTTGACCTCCACCTGATATTTTTCGGCCATCAGCGTCCGGAATCTGTACATTTCGCGGAACTTCCACTGCGTATCGACATGCATCAGAGGAAACGGGATTTTTCCGGGAGAAAACGCTTTATGCGCCAAGTGCAGCATAACCGAGGAGTCTTTGCCGATGGAATAAAGCATCACCGGATTCTCGAACTCCGCCGCCACTTCACGAATGATGTGGATGCTTTCCGCTTCCAGTTGTTTCAGATGGGACAAGTTGTAACCGGACATGATTTTTACCTTTTTTGAAAACTGAATCAGAAGGGCCAGAATAAGGGGGCCAGCCCGACGGCTACAACCCCGAAAAGAATATTCAGCGGAATCCCGATTCGAAGATAATCAGTAAACCGGTATCCGCCGGGACCGTAAACCATCAAATTGGTTTGATAGCCGATCGGGGTGGAAAAGCTGGCTGACGCGGCGATCATCACGCAGATAACAAACGGCATGGGATTGACTCCCAGCCGCTCCGCCGTGCTCATGGCAACGGGAAAAACCAGCGCGGCGGCCGCATTGTTGGTAATAATTTCAGTGAATACATTCGTCACCAGATAAACCATTGCCAGAGCCCACCATGGCTGATCATGCACCAATCCGAGCAACGCTCCGGCAATCGTGGCGGCGGCTCCGGTTTTTTCCAAAGCCATGCCGAGGCCCAGCGCGGCGGCAATCACCACCAGCACATTCCATTCGATGCTTTTGCGGGCCTGCGCGGTCGAGCAGCAGCGGAGTAAAAGCATCGCCCCGGCGGCGACCAACGCCGCGTGAAGCATATCCAGCCAGCCCAGAGAAGCTGACAGCACCATTCCGGCCAGAATTGCAATCGCCCATGGCGCTTTTTCAAACCGGCGCGGAGTGGAATTTTCCACCCCGCTGATCAGATAGAAATCATGTGCATCTTTTTGCCGGGGAATAAACCCGGCATGCGACTCTATCAACAGCATATCGCCTGCCCTCAACTTTACATCGCCGATTTTTCCGCATAGACGTTCGCCGTTGCGCGCAACCGCAATCACCACCGCGTTATAAACGCTGCGGAACCGGCCTTCACGAATCGTTTTACCAACCAGCGGGCACGTATGCGAAACCACCGCCTCGACCAGACAGCGCCGGTGACGGGGCGCATCCAGCTTGAACAACTGATCAGGAGCGGGCTGAAGTCCGCGCTGATTGTAAAGCTCTCTCATCGATTCAATATTACCGACAAAAATAAGTCGGTCTCCTTCGCACAGAATTTCCGCCGGAGACACCGCAGAAAGGACCTGCCCGTTCCGGATTAACTCCGCGAGAAAAGCCCCCGGCAAATGGCGCAGGCCGGATTTTTCAATCGTATTTCCGGCCAGCGGACTTTTAGAACTGACCTCCAGTTCCAGCGTGTACTCGCGCGGATTATCAAAAACTTCGTCAACGGCTTTCCGGTCAGGCAGAAGCTTATGACTGAACAGAACGAGATAGATCACCCCGGCCAAAGCGCAGGGAACACCCAGTTTGGTGATTTCAAACATACTCAGTCCGGAGTTATGAAACCGCGCCTGCACCATGGTGTTGACGACCAGATTTGTGCTGGTACCGATCAGAGTACAAATGCCGCCGAAGAGTGCGGCGTAGCTCAACGGAAGCATCATGCGCGAGGGCGAAATGCGCAGGCGGCGGCACCATTCCGTCACCACCGGTATGAACATCGCCACCACCGGCGTGTTGTTAAGAAACGCGCTCAGCGAAATTACCGGAGCAAGCATTCTCAACTGCGCGCGCCGCGGTCCTTTCGGGAAACCGAGCACATGCTGGGAAATCCACGACAAGCCGCCGGTTTCCTGCAAACCCGCCACCACCACGTAAAGCACCCCGACGGTGATCATCCCCGGCGCACCAAACCCGGCCAGTGCCGTTTTAGCATCCAGAACGCCGCCGATCATCAATACGCCCAGCCCCCCGACAAAAACAAAATCCGCCGGAAGACGAGTAAAAATCAGCAGCGCCAGCGTGAAAACAACAACACCTATCGTCAACCACGCCTCCCAACTTAAATCTGCGAAGCTCACACCTTACTCCTTTTTTGACAGTCCCTGCCGAATACAACAAACGACGGATTCAGAAAATTCTCCTTATTATACGCTACCGGCACATCCGTCCCGTATTGCACCACCGTTCCGCCGGAAGCCTCCACCACGGCCTGCGCGGCGGCGGTGTCCCACTCCATGGTCGGCGCAATCCGCGGATAAACGTCCGCACGGCCTTCAGCGACCATGCAAAGTTTCAGCGAACTGCCGCTTGAAACCATCTCGACCGGGGCCCGCTTCTCCAGTGCCTTAATAAACAGTTCCGTTTCCGGGTTCATATGCGAACGGGAGGCAACCACACGGATTGCCGATTTGCAATGGTTGATTTCGGTTTGAAGAGGAAGCGATTCAAAAAAAAATCCCGGATTTGCAGAAACCTCATCCATGTTTTCCGCTATCCGGAAAAGTTCATCACCGGCTGCGCGGAACGCTCCCGTTCCGGCGATACCGATATATGCTGTTTTCAGAACCGGAGCATATACAACCCCCAGAATCGGCCGTCCGGCCTCAATCAACGCGATGTTAACCGTAAATTCACCGTTTTTTTTAATTTTATTG
>JALOTS010000181.1 GCA_025457785.1 Pontiellaceae bacterium
AGCTTTCATAAACGCTTCGGCCCGTTACTGATTGGCGAGGACGTTGCCGACGCGATTTATTACATCGTTACCCGGCCGCCGCATGTGCATATCAGCGATCTGGTCGTCCACCCGACGCGTCAGGATTATCCGTAATCGGAAGATGCGGCATTTCACCCGTTATGTGGTTAGTTACAGCGACAGCAGTTCCTGAACGTCGTTCCAGGAGAGCGACTGCATAAATTCGCCCTCTTTTTCAAGCGTGGCGGAAATAACCCCTTGTTTGCGCTGCTGCATCTGGAGAACTTTTTCTTCGACGGTGTCTTTCGTGATGAGTTTAACACTGTAAACGGTGTTTTTCTGTCCGATGCGGTGGGCGCGGTCAGTGGCCTGATCTTCGACCGCCGGGTTCCACCACGGGTCATAATGAATCACCATGTCAGCGCCGGTCAGATTGAGCCCGCTGCCGCCCGCTTTCAGGCTGATGAGAAAAACCGGGATAAACCGGTTGGTGTTGAATTCCTTCACCATGTCCTGCCGGTTTTTGGTGGCACCGTCAAGATAGCAGTATTTCAACTCCCGGTCGTCCAGTTCCTTCCGCAGAATGGCCAGCATCGACGTAAACTGACTGAAAACCAGAATGCGATGACCGGCATCGACCGCTTCGTCCACCAGCTCAAAGAAAAGATCCATTTTTGCGGAGGGAAATTCGCTCTTGAGATTCGGCAGTTTGAGCAGATCAAGGTGGCAGCAGGTTTGCCGCAACCGCAGCAGGGTTTTGAAAATCTGCATACGCGACCGGTTGAAGCCCTGCGCCTGAACCAGATCATTGATTTTGCGTTTCGAATTTTCGAGCAGCTCCCTGTAAACCAGAAACTGATCTTTGCTGAGAGCGCAATGCGCAACGCGCTGAATTTTTTCAGGCAGCTCTCTGGCCACATCGCGTTTCAGACGGCGCAGAAGAAACGGGTGCAGCTTGCGCCGCAGTTTAAGCTGGGCGAGCTCGCCGTCCGGCCCGCCGTGCCCGATCGGCAGTTCGTAATGTTCGCGGAACGCTTTATGATGGCCGAGGTAGCCGGGCATTAGAAAATCCATAATCGACCAAAGGTCGGCGACGCTATTTTCAATCGGCGTGCCGGTGAGCACCAGTTTTTGCAATGTGCGGATTTTTTTTGCGGCGACGGAATTTTGCGTGGTGCGGTTTTTAATGTGCTGCGCTTCGTCGAGCACCGCGATGGCGAATTCGTGCTTTACATATTCATCAAGGTCGCGGCGAAGCAGCGCATAGGAGGTGATGACGAGATCCTTTTCGCCCAGCGCTTCCCAGTGTTCATGCCGGGAAGACCCGTGCATTTTCAAAACGCGCAGAGCGGGGGTGAACCTGGCCGCTTCTTCCGCCCAGTTTTCGACCAGACTGGTCGGGCAGACAATCAGAACGGGTTTGCCGCGCGCTTTTTCGTTATGGCGTTCGAGCTGAATCCAGGTGAGCGCCTGAAGGGTTTTGCCCAGCCCCATTTCATCGGCAAGAATTCCGCAAAAGCCGCTGCGTTCGAGATAGCGCAGCCAGTAAACGCCTTCTTTCTGATAGGCCCGCAATGTGCTTTCAAGAGCTTCGCCGAGCTCTTCCGGTTCGATTTTTTCCGTGCGGTTCTGCGTCTGCGCTTTTTTCAGCCAATCAGGTGAAGCCTCGACATCCACCCCGTCAAGCGAATGCAGCGCCGATTGAACGTAGGCCGCATAAATATCGTTCATCCGGAACATCCCGGCCTCGCTGCCGGCACCGAAGGCGCAATCGCTGAATACTTCGCGGGCGGTCTCGATGGCATCGATATCCAGCAGAACGGTCCGTCCGTTTTTTTCGACAAACGCTTCGCCCATATTCAATGCGCGTTGAATTTCGCTTTCGCTGAGACTTTGCCCGGTGGTGTTTTCGTAGGAGTAACCGACATCAAAAAAACCGCCGCCGGAGGTTTCACTGATCCGGATAACGGGTGTCGTAAATTCCGCTTCGTCCATGAAAGGCGAAACGCGGCCTTCGAGTTCAATCCGCCAGCCGTAGCGGCGCAGCCGGGGAATGGCGCCGCCGAGAAAATTGAGCACCTCGCGATGGCCCACAATCGGCGTCAGCAGATCGCCGCGATGGCCGGAAAATCCGGATTGGGCCAGTTTTTCGAGCGCCTTTTTTTCGGCGGCAGGATTCCGCACACGGTATTCAAACAGATCGCCGGAATCAGGAATTGCAAAATTTCCGGCCACTTCGTCGCGTCCGGCCACCAGATGAATGTGATCATACTCGGCGTAAAGTTTAGCGGACAGCGAGGCCGGACTTCCGCTGATCAGCAGACGGAAGCGCGGTTCAGCGGGCGTGAGCGAAAAAAGGTCTGCGGAAATATCCGTATCAACCGGGATAAGGCTTCCAAGGGCTGGAAGCTCATGATTCATGAATTTTGGAACGGACGGACGGGCGATTCGCGTGGGGTTGTGATAGATACTGCGCAGGGGAACCGGCAGCAGTTCGTTCAATTTTCGGAACAGTTTGCCCGAAAAAGCCCAGCCTTCCCGTGCGCCGATGATAAACAGCGGTTTTTCTCCGGTTTGCGACGGATCCAGATTCATCGACAGATTCAATTCGCCGCTCATTTCATCCAGCTCCATGCGCAGGCGGGTTCCGATGGGTTCCGGCAAAACGGTCAGCAGTTCGTTCTGCTCTTCGTCCAGAATCGGTTTATTCACACAGAGCTGAAGCAGATTAATGAAATCGGCTTCACCGGCAATAAACCGTCCGCCGGCAGGCCCTTCACAAATATCTTCGATGACAAAAAGCAGATTTTCATCACGCGGTGTAAATGAAAGCGGAGTGCCGGGCGGAATTTCGTTCAACGGAAGGCGCCTGCCCTGGAAATCAGCGAGGCACCGTACCGGGAACCGTCCCCCTTCGGCCTGTTCACGCCAGCCGGGTTCGAGCGCCAGCCGCAAAATCGCTGAAACAGCTTTCGGATGGGTGGCAGGCACGCGGCAAAGATAATTGGATTCATCGACCTGCTGAAGCCGCACCGCCCTCTGTTTTTCTTTCTGCTCTTTTTCCTGACGGAACGGGTCGCTGTACAACTGAATGGCCGCAAGCCCGAGGGCCACCAGATGACAGCATATCACACCGCGTTCCTGATTTTCCCGACAGGGGCAATGGTTATCGACCATCCCGTCGGGCAGCAATTCAAACTTGGTGCGCATTCCGCGAACTCCGATCGCCAGCTCGCCGGAAATCAAGGGATGAACATATTCGATTTTCTGCACAACGCCGCGATCGAACAGCGCTTTTCCATCGCGAAACGATTTCCAGCCCGCCCAATCCTGCAGCATTTTATATGTAAACGGCAACGCCATGAAATAATCCTCGGAGTACGGAATCAGGGAACACCGGATCATTGGACATCCGGGAGACCTGCTGTTCCCCATTCTTCCACCACTCCCCTGTTCCGTCATTCTGCGTCTGACAGAGCGCAAAGAAATAGAACCCATTTTTTCCAAATGCCGGAAAATAGCGAGCCGATTTTTCCCGCCGTAAAATTTATTTTTTCACTCCATCCGGAAGCGATTATCCATTTACGACGGAAGTGAGAATATCCTCGAACCGGCGGAGGTCGATTTCAAGCGCATGATTTTTTTCAACCAGCTCCCGTGCGGTGTCCGCCATTTGTTTTGCAAGCGCGGAGTCGGTAAGAAGCCATTCCACACTCTGCGAAAACAATTCCGGGGTATCGGCCACCAGACAGTTCACACCGGTCTGCGCATCAATTCCAGCCATTCCCAATGAAGTGGAAACGACCGGAAGGCCGCTGGCCATGGCTTCAAGCACTTTGGTGCGCACCCCTGATCCAAGACGAACCGGAGAAATAAAAACACTGGCACGGCTTCGATAAGGGCGCAAATCATTGACGAATCCCGTAACGATAACCCGTTTATCTTTTTTCGCGAGCCGGCGGAGACGCGCCGTAGCGCCGGCGCCGACAATATAAAATTTCACCTCGGGCTGCCGTTCCCTTAACCGCGGCCAGATATGGTTATAAAACCAGAGCACTCCGTCTTCGTTAGCCGGATCTCCCATGAAGCCGGTGAGCAGAATAATCGGTTCTTTCGGAAGAAGCGGCAACTCCTGCAGTTCTTTGATATCGACACCGGAAGAAACAACTGAAACGCTCAGATCCTGGGCATAGTACTGCATAGTGAACCGGTCTTGCGGCGTAAAAACAAGAATCCGGTCTGCATTACGATACATATTGAATTCATATTTCTGCAACAGTGACAACTGCGGAACGCTTTTAAGATAAAGACTCCAATTGATATCTTCCAGAAGAGTGTATTTTTCAAATGCAGCGGTTACACAACGATGACAGGATATAATCTTGTGAACCGCTGAAAGATAAGGATTTTTATAAAAATATTGTCCCATTTCAGAAAATTCAGCAAGAAGAAGATCATATTCTCCTTTTTCACTGATCTTTCCGACCGCTTTCAGCATGGCGCTGGAATAGCTCTTCCAGAAAGCCGCCGGACGGCTTCGGAAAATATAATCATGCGCGATACGTATAATATTCCGTCGGGGATGCGGCAGAGTATGTAATTCCGTTAAAAGCGGTTTAAGAGATTTAATTTGTTCTTCTGTTTCTTCGCGAACAAAGGTTAACAGTCCGACCTGATGTCCCTGATGTGAAAGATAACGAATCCGATGATATATAATACGATGTCCGCCGGTCACTTCGGCATAAGGAAGTTTATTTGTTATAAACAGTATTTTCATGACGGAAACCGTCTTAATATAGTCTATGAACTATCTCCATGAATTCTTCAGGAGAATAATCATATAAAGGCCGACCGGTTTTTTTTATGGTTTCATCCAATTGAAAACATATTTTCTTCAACATGTTATGAGTTTCACCGGATCCCATAATCACCTGATATTGTTCCGTTGTTGTAATACGGATATGGCCGTCTTCGGTGTCAAATCCAACCCCTAATAATCCGATAACCCGGCTTTGTCCCGACTCTCTCATCTTTTTTTTATTTATTCCCTACTTGCACTTAACTCAAATCTCTGGCTTATTCTGCACCTCTTCTGCCCGATGGTGTAATGGTAGCACAGCAGACTCTGAATCTGCTTGTCTAGGTTCAAATCCTAGTCGGGCAACCATTTTTTATTTACGAAACACGGATAGGACTGGGCCTCGTCGCATTGGCTGGCGTGCTGG
>JALOTS010000182.1 GCA_025457785.1 Pontiellaceae bacterium
CTGGAAGCGCAGCAGAAACTCCACATGGGTTTCGTCCACCCGTCCGGCGCGGTGCCAGCCGATCAGGCCGTTGGCGGCGTGGGCTTTCAATGCCGCCTTCAGATAGGAGGGTTTGGTCAGGATGCCGAAGACGTGTTTGCGGTAGGCGGCACTGCCCCAGCGCATACGGATCATTTTTCCAAGGATTGGAACCGCGCCCAGCAGATGGAACAGCGAAAAGCGCAGTCCGCCCCGGTTGAGTTTTTCCGCGAAAGCTTCGTCGATCAGATCGGCGGCGAGGTAGCCTTCGACCAGTCCGGCGCGAATGTCTTTTTGCAGTTCGGCATCGAAAAGAACCCGCAGGCCGTGATGGGTAACGTCCGGCAGAGAGCGGCGATACTCACGGTCTTTTACAAAAAACTCATCGATGGCGGGCTGCATATCGGCAAACAGAGCGGCATGCGTTTCAAAAAACTGCTTCATTTTTGCGGTGTCGCAGCGGTCGAACTGCACCAGCGCACGCCGTTTGAAGAGGCCGTCCAGAATCAGTTTAATGTCGCCGGGGCTCATCGGAAGGAACGGGAGCAGGGCTAGTCCGGCTCGGAAATCGATGGCGCACAGTCCGTCGCCGGGGCCGTCCGCATCCGGCAGATCGGTACGTTTCATGCTGTTGGGCTGACTCTTCATGGTCCACCACTCATATTGACGGGCAAATTCCGGTGCACCCATTTCGTGCATCAAGGAAACCATGTCGGCCATAAAGCGGCGCTTGGCGATAAATTCCGGACTGCCGGTTTCGCTCAGCGGAACGGTTTTCCACTCTTTGCGGCCCTTGAGTTCATCGTCGGCTTCGAGCAGCCACATACGGCCTTCAATCCATTCGGTGATTTCGCCGTAGGCGTTGAGGTTTGAATCGTAGAATGAGGCAAAGGCATCTTTGATGGCGGTTTCACGGCCGAATTTGAGTTTGGCGGCGCGGCGCACCAGCTTCTGGAGCAGCAGTCCGGAGCGGCAGGCCCCGTGATTCACCTGCGAGCTGAACGGACCCTGAAAGGCCAGCCAGTACATGGTGTTGCGGAAACGGAGTGAAGAGGCGCTCGGGGGAATGATGATTTTAACGGCGTAGAGTTTGCCCTGTTCAAGACCTTCAATGGTTTGACCTTCCGGCAGGTCGAGCGTTGCGAGCCGGCAGCGGTAAACCTGTCCGGCAAAGCCTCCGCCCAGAAATTTATCAACGACCAGCGTGGCTGATCCGTTCACGGCGGGGAGCAGGGTTTGAATGTCCACCTTCAATTCATCGCCGGTTTCATAACGGGTGAGACGATGGCCCTTGGCCAGCGAGGGATCGTTGGCCAGTTTAAACAACTGTGCGCAGAGAGTTTTTGAATAATCGGTTTTTTTCATGGAGAGTCCGGAAAAACAAGGGCGCCTCGTGCATGTTTTATCGGCAGGCGGCAAGTGCGGCGATAGGGATTTTTTTACCGCCCTCTGCGCCGGAACGGACTTCGGAGCAGGACAGCGAACCTCCGGCTGTAAGCGAAACAGATCAGCCCGTCTTTCGCTGTTCGCGGATTGAACCGCCTTTTTCCTTTGTTTCCGACTTATTTGATTCGCTTGCGACACTTCAAACGCACGACTCGATTTTTCAACAGAAAATTTAGCCGTTAACGGACAAAGCCCGCCCCGCAGACCGTTTGAAACATGCACCCTTGAAAATAAAGGGTGAAACGAGGTTCACCCTCTCGAAAAATGACGTTTTTATCAACGAACAGGGAAGGCCGGGTCAGTACATTCTCCAGCCTGATCGGGTGACTCTTATAATGGATCCGGCCGTTGTAACGGTTCCGGTGGAACCGGCTGACGCAGCCAGCAAATCCTTGAGCCATTGCGGCAGTTGGTTGAAGTCGAGATTAAAGACCGCGTTATTCCCTGCAACCATTGCACCCGCGATGATAACTCCGTTAATGACGGGATTGTTCATGCCTGTAAGCGTTCCTCCGACATAGGTCAGACCGGATAACGAGAGATTATTCTTAATCGTAAGGTTTCCTCTTACATAAATTTCGCTTGAGGCGCTGGTGGCATGGTTTTTGTCCGACATGTTGATGCCGGCATAAACAACGCTGTTGCCCGACGCAGTAAGATTTCCGTTGCCGGAACTTCCCGGCTGAAGATTAATGCTTCCTCTGACCAGCAACGTCGCCCCGTTTTGAACGACAACGTTCACATTGTTTACCGCCCTGTTCAGATCGCCGTTAATGATAAGTGTCCCCGGCCCGCTGATCGTAAGGCCTGAAACAGAAGCATTTCCGCGCCCCTGATACACCAGCACCTGATTCGTTGCAAAAATAATGGAATTTCCCGAAACAGTCGGGTAACTGCTTTGTGCGGCGATGAGGGCATCGTAGCTGTCCAGCCTGTCCAGAATCGCATCCACAGCGACAGTTGAGACCGGGAAATTTGTGTTCTCAATAATATACTGGTTGGTATGGGAAGAATCTCCCGAAATATAAACGGTTGTATTTGAAGTAAACGGCATTTGACCCAGCACTACGTTTCCGTCCATAAAGACCAGAGTGCCGTTCGTTGAGGCACGGATTTGAATGTTGTTACCCAATCGCAGCACGGTGTTTGACCCGGTGGTGCCTGCTCCCAGATAGAGCGGAGGAAAGGTTATGGTCGGAGGCGAGGTGTTCGTTCGTTCGACTTTGAAGTTCTGTTCCATCGTCACGGTTCGTCCGTCCTGCACCGTGGTTGATGTAACCAGAAATTCTTCGAATAAAACATTCGTGACGGCCAGCGCTGAAATATTAATCTGAGCTCCGAGACTGCCGTAAAAAGACCCCGCGCCGCCGTCATTCCAAAGATGTTCACAAGCCTCTTCCATTCCGGCCTGAGCATTCCATTCCTGCTGGGTTCCCTTTTCCCAGCGGATACCGGCGGTTTGAGTGAGCCGCGATTTTGCCAGCAAACCCACCCCCAATGCGCTGAGAATAAGAAGCATCGCAAAAACAAAAACCATGGCAAAGCCGCTTTGCGAGCTTTCCGCTTTCATATGTCTTCTGTCCGTTTTCATACTTTCTCCTTAATTTAGCCGGGTCAGCCTTCCCGGTTCCGCATATATACATAAAACACAAAATCGTTTGTCTTTACCATGTTTCCCATTCCCTTTTCCGCCAGTTCAATGGTCAAAGAAACCAGCAGATTCGAAGAAACCGCATCATTGGTGATTTGAGAAGTGAATCCACTGATTGCGGCATCTTTTAAAATCACTATTTCATTGCCGGCCACCGAGTCATCGGGGTCGTAAATAATCGAATGATCGGAAGCCTCATAGGTAAAGGAGGCTCTGCTGCCGCCTGCATTAAAACAATCAAGCCGGTTTACCGCCGGAGAGGCCGTTGTTTTGGAATGAGCATTTTTGTTTAAAACGGCCTGAAAAACCCGTATTTCATCCATCGTCATCTGAAAGTTCAGGGAGTCCAGATGCTGCCTGTACGTCTGGGCGAGGAAGTAGGCGGCGGCCCCGAAAAGAATGGCGGCGATCGCCGAAACCAGCATCAGTTCGACCATTGTAAACCCTGATTTAAGCTGCTTTTTCATACACTATTCCAGATATTTTTTCGTGTTAAGAGTTACAGCAAAATTATCCCGATATACCACCCGGCTCTGGATGAGCGCAAACGGCGCGTCGTTCGTTACCAAGACGCTGCGATCCAGCGTCACGTCGTCATACTCCCAGGTCAGGTTCGGATTCCCTGCATGTAACACCATGCCGTCGTCTAAAAATCCGCTGGTTAAACCGGAATCCGTAAACGTCGCCTGATTAACCAGTCCGTAAGCCTGTTCCAGTTTTGCGTTGGCCAAAATCAGAGCGGCGCATCTCGCCCGGTATTCGCTTCTTTTTTTAGCGACATGAACCAGAGAAATGCCGGATGTTGTCATCAGGACGCTTAGAACAACCGCCGCCACCATCAGCTCAACAAGGGAAAATCCCTTTCTATTCCGTTTCGATCCCATGTTCTCCTTACCTTAGTTAACGTTTTCAACCATCCCGTTCAGCACCGTGATATCAGACCGTCTCCGCTTATTCCATTCTGATAGCCCCCTGCGACATGAATAGTAAGCGTATCCGTTAAAAAAAGCAATCTTTAATCCGGTGCAGGCAGAGAAGTATTTAGCATCTTCCGTGCCCGGCGCGGCGGAGTTGAAACTTTTTTAATTCCGAATGAAACGGGGTGTCCTCTGTTGACCTCTGCATTGCAATATGATAGAAATCCTTACCGGAAGGGGTGTTTACGGGGATGAAAAACAGGGCGGCAGAATGGAATCGGGGAGGGTTTACGCTCATCGAAGTGGTGGCGGCCACCTTCATTTTGGCGATTATATCCGTTGGCGTAATGATGTATTCGGTGCAGTCTTTCCGTACCATTCATAAGCAGGGGAATGCCCGTGCCGCTTTGTTGAGGGCGCAGCAGAGAATGGAGCTGATTCAGGCGCTTCCGGTTTCCGCCGCTGTTTTTTCCAGTCTTGCCGTGAACGGGGTTTGGTATCTGTCCAATTACAATTCGAATACAGCGTTGTTTACGGCAACCGCGAACAATCCCGATGAAACCATTGATGTCAACAGCACCAATTTCCCGATCTGGTCTCTGATCCGCCGGATAAAAACAAGTGTGCCGGATAAAATTCCGGGGGGAGGAACCGCGGTTGTGGCAGATTGCATCGAAATAGAGGTCGCGGTGATGTACGGGCCGAATCCGAATGAGCGGGTTTATTTGAAGAGCTACAGTTCAGTGTATCAATGAGGGCTGTTTAATAATTTTTAATTCGATGCCAAAGGAGGTGTGCGATGAGCAAAAACAGAAATTATAAAAAAGGCAACGTCCTGATTCTGGTTATGGCGGCGATGCTCATCCTGAGCATTCTGGGGATGGCCAAGTTAACGATTGCGAGAATTGATGCGACGGAAGCCATCCGGCTTAAAGAAAAGGAAACCGCTTTTTCGCTCGCACAGCAGGGGTTCAATGAGTTTAAAGCGCTGGTTAACGATGATGACAACCTCTTTAAGTTTCAGACGCTCGGTTTGGTTCCCTACAACGGAACCAACACGGTGTTTGATGAGACTGTGCCGGATCCTCTTTATCCGGGCAGACCTCCCGGAACCTACACCGTTTCGCTGGAACACGCAACCTACACGAACGGGTTTTTCCAGGATGTGAACGGCTATAAAGTGACCGCCACGG
>JALOTS010000183.1 GCA_025457785.1 Pontiellaceae bacterium
TGTCGCCGCAGTGGTCTTCGGTTCCGAGAATATCCAGAACGAGTTCCGCCCGTCCGGCTTCGTCGGTAAAAAGGCCAACGGAAATTCCGCCGACCGGTTTTTTAATCGGAACACCGGCATCCATCAGAGCGAGCGTCCCCACACAGACGGAGGCCATAGAAGAGGAGCCGTTGGACCCCATGATTTCAGAGACAACCCGCACGGCGTAGGGATAATTGTCGGGCATGACCGGAACAAGGCTGCGTTCAGCCAGATTGCCGTGACCGATTTCACGCCGTCCCGTGGTGCCCAGCCGTCCGACTTCACCGACGCTGTAGGGCGGGAAGTTGTAATGCAGCATAAAATTCTTTTCATTTTCGCCGCCGGTCACTGCGTCAATCGCCTGAGCCTCTTTTTTCGGCCCCAGAGTGACGATGGCCAGCGACTGCGTTTCGCCGCGATTGAATATCGCAGAACCGTGAACACGCGGCAGCACGCCGACCTGCGCACTCAGTTTGCGCAGTTCGTTAAAGCCGCGTCCGCCGACACGCGTTTTGTGTTCGAGCACATTTTTGCGGACGGTTTCAATTTCAAGTTCATCAAAAAGGTGAAAATATTCGTTGTCGGGCATTTCCGGGAATACGTCAAGCATCCTGGCCTTGAGCGATTCCTTGATGGCGCTGACTTTATCCTGACGGGCGAGCTTGTCGCTGATCGCCATCGCGGCGAGCAGTTCGGCCCCCGCGATTTCACGGGCTTTGGCCATTTTAACTTCGTCAGCCGGAACAATTTCAATTTTCTTTTCCGGCAGACCGAGCTGTTTGCGCAGTTCGAACTGGGCTGTAATGATCGGCTGGATGGCTTCGTGCGCCAGTTTCATAGCGGCGACAAAATCCGCTTCGCTGATTTCATTCGCACTCCCTTCGATCATAAGCGGCAGAGCGGCGGTTCCGGCATAAGTGAGGTCGAGATCGCTTTGAGCAAGCTCGGCGTGAGTCGGGCAAACAATAAATTTTCCATTAACCCGTGCGACGCGAACAGCGGCGATCGGACCCATAAAGGGCACATCCGAAATGACCAGCGCGGCGCTGGAGGCGTTGACGCTGAGAAAATCGGTGTCGATCTGTCCGTCGCAACTAAGCAGCATGTTGTTGATCTGCACATCGTTGCAATAGCCTTTGGGGAAGAGCGGGCGGAGCGGGCGGTCGGTTACGCGGGCCGTCAGAATTTCTTTTTCGGACGGACGGGCTTCGCGTTTGAAAAATCCGCCGGGAAAACGGCCTGCGGCATAAAATTTTTCGCGATATTCAACCTGAAGCGGGAAAAAATCCACACCTTCACGGGGGGTTTTGGTTGCGGTGACGGCCGAAAAAACGGTGTTATCACCCAACTGGCAGGTCACGGCGCCGGCGGCCTGCTGCGCGAGCAGACCGGACTCGAAACACATCGGCTTTCCGCCGACTTCGAATTGTATTTTAACTGTATCTTTCATTTTTTTCCTTCTTGCATCCATACTTCCGGGAGCCGGCGAGACCGGATGCACAGATCTCTGGCGGCAGGGGCTTCAGTTACCGGCTGCTTGTGACCGGTTGTTCGGGAAGAACTTTTCCCCGGCCGACACTGAACAACGGCTGACGATTGACGAATAACTGCCGCAACCTGCGGCTGCAAACAAAACAGCCCCGCGCTGAACGGGGCCGTTCATCCGTTTTAGTGACGCAAACCAAGGCGCTGAATCAGCGCTTTGTAGCGCGGATTGTCTGTTCGCGACAAATAGGCGAGCAGTTTTTTACGCTTGTTCACCATCGTAATCAGCCCGCGGCGGGTGCTGTTATCTTTATTGTGGGTTTTGAGATGCTCGGTAAGAGCTTCCACATGCTTTGTCAGCAGTGCAACCTGCACTTCAACAGAACCGGTATCCCGGTCTGCGCGCTGATATTCTTTTCTGACTTCCGCTTTTACTGCCTGATCCACTTTCGGCTCCTTCTTAACTCTCTTTTTCTGATTTCATCTATAATCGAGCGCGGAAATATATAGAGCCGCCCGGCGCTTGTAAACTTCAATATCCAACAAAAAAAGGGACGGAACCTTCAACGGAAGATTCCGGCATCCCTTGAAAATTATTGAACATGTATGATCTTCAGCCGGATATATGTCGTGAGATTAGTCGCGGGAATGCCGGTTACAACTTCCTCAAAGATTCCGCTGACCGGATTCGTTTGAAGTATGCTTACTCCCGCATTTGTCCAAACCCCGGAAACAAGGTTCGTAACCGTTTCCACAACGTAGATCAGATCGGGGTCCCCCTTGCGCTGCAGATGGTTATATTCAAAACCGGCCGCCGCTTTAGTAAAGGTCGGATCTGTTCCGGGATCCGCACTGCTGTTCGGATTTCCGTTCAGCGCATATTCGTAGAGGTTATTCCGTCCGTCGTTGTCCTCATCCTCAATCGCCCCGCCCACTCCGTTGGTTGATGCCCAGACGGCATAGCCGCTGACAGGCGGAATATATGCCGCCACCGCAATCGTAAAGTTCTGGGTAACGGAAAAGCTTCCGTCGCTCGCCCGCAGGCTGACCGAATGAGACCCCGTATCGGTACCGTCCGGGGTGCCGCTCAGCAGGCCGCTGTCCGCATTAAACGAGAGCCACGAGGGAATGCTCAGCCCCGTGAAGACCATCGGACTGTTCTCCGCATCGGCGGCCAGCAGATTGTATCGATACATCGACCCCTCAACTGCATTGGTAATCGGCACGGACGTAATAACCGGAGCATTGTTCGAGGCATTGGCAGGTGCAAGAACCACGTTGTCAAAATAAACGGTTCCTGTCATGCCGACCGTGGGTTTCTTGTACGTACGCAATGTGACAGATGTCTCATTAGAACTGTTAAACGTCCCTGTAAATTGAGTCCAACCGCTTGGTTTAGTCTCGAAATCAATGTTAAACTGGCAGTTGCCGCCCAGTCCGTTGGTTGTACCGTCAAATTTATCATTGGTATCAAAGCGGATACCGCCTGCCGTCATACTGTCGGCATTCACCCACACACTGAGCGTATAATCGGTACGGGTTTGTAATGTGACTGTCTGACTGTTGTTTCCTGGCGCAGTGATTAGCTTAAGCGCCGCGAGTCCGTCTTGTGAATCTTCTATGGAACGTGTGGTATTCGTGCCTATAGTCCACGAGGTCGGAGTTGTCGTACCCAGCTCAAACGATCCGTTTTGAACCGAATTATTCGGGATCGGCGTATCGAAAACGGCCACGTTAAACTGCTGCGTTACAGTGATCGATCCGTCGCTCACAGCCAGCGCAACCGGATGCAACCCGATATGCGCGGAAGTGGGTGATCCGCTTAACACACATGTGGTTGTGTTAAAACTGAGCCACGCAGGCTTGGTGAGTACACTATAAGCAAGCAAGTCCCCGTCATAATCAACCGCCGAGCAGGTATAGCTGTAAGTCTTATTTTCAAGTACGCCCGTCGTCGGTAAGGAGGTGAATACCGGCGCATCATTTCCCACGGCCCCGACAATCAGGGTAAAACTCTGATACGACCCGAACATGCCGTCGCTGACCCGCAAGGCAACCGGATGTACCCCGATATCATCGGCCAAGGGTGTGCCGCTCAGCAGGCCGCTGCCGGCATCAATCGCAAGCCAGCCGGGTTTAATGACCGCGCTGAAGGTGAGCGGATCTTCGTCCTCATCGGATGCCTGAGCGGCATAGGTATAAAGGGAGCCGGCTTCGGCATATGTTTCCGGCGTTGAGGTGAACGCGGGCGGATAGTTTTGAATGACAACCGTCGGATCACTTAATACTACATCATCCACATAGACCGTTCCGTTAAAAGCGGCTTCAGTAAACACTCGCAACGTGACGGAGGTATTGGTGCCGCTGTTAAAGCTGCCCTGATAAAGCTGCCAATCGTTATTCGGACTGTTCAACAGAAACTGCCCTTGTCCTGCACCGTCAAACTTATCCGAGGTATCAAACACGACAGGTCCCGTTCCTCCGGCAAGAAATTTAATTTTAGCCTTAATATTATACAACGTGTTGGTTTGTAAAGTGATCGTCTGACTCGCAGATCCGATCATCCCCGCGCCGGTTCCTTTAAGAGAAAAAATGCCGTCGGCAACCTCTTGCGATGAACGGCTGAAGTTTGCCGGGGTCGTCCAAAGATCAGGCGTTGCCGCTCCTTCTTCAAACGAAGCGTTTCTGACCAGATTGGACACCGGCCATCCTACCGCGATGGAAAGATTCGGCGTAAGGGCTCCGAACCAGCCGGGATGATCTCCGGATTCATCAATCATGCGCCATTGGAAATTATACGTTCCGCTATTTGTCGGAGCTGTAATGTCAAAAGCAAAAGTACATTCCTGATTGGTTTCGACCGGATCCTGCGGGAGTTCGACCCGGCTAAATCCCCAAAACGTATTGTTCGAAGGATTTTGACTGCCCAGTTTCTGCCCGTTGGCGATTGTCCACGGGTCGAAGCCGTTGTTTTTCAAGGTCACAGAGACGGACGCACGTTCTCCGGGAAGCAGAGAAGAAGGCGCACTCTGTGTCAGATACAAGGAACAGTTCGTTCCCGGCGGATCTACCGTGAACGTGCTCCAGTCAAGCGGCTGAACAACAGGACCGGTGATCGTTTTCATCATCGCATACAGCATATTGGTTGTTTCCCCCCGGGCAGGGATGAGACTGCTGCCGACGGGGCCGGTCTGCAACTTGCGGATTGTGCCGGAATTGTTGTCGCAATCGATGTACTGACAGGTAAACCGGGGCGGATTATCAAAAACATGGAATTCGCAGTATCCGTTTTCATCTGTTTTATTCAGAACCTGTCCGGTATCGATATGCAAGGCGCCGTTGGGAATGCCCGATCCGTCAAAATCATTGATACGACGGAAGCGATGCGCACTGGCGCTCAGAACCAGATCCGAGTATTCCGCGATAAACTTAACCTTTTCTGCCGTTAATGGCGGGGGATACAAGTTTTTATACTGCTCTGACTTGGAGCGCCACAGCCAGCGCTCGTCGTGGCCTTGGACAATGATTATATTATACGGACGCTCAGCAACAGATATGGTGGCAGCCAAATCCACCATCTTGTTGTACAGAAAATCGGCAGACTTCTGCCAAAACACAGCCCGGTCGTTTTTATAGATGGAAATAAGGTGAACCTTAAAATTGCTGTAGGTTCGCTGCAAATAATAATCAATATACTGGTCATCGTA
>JALOTS010000184.1 GCA_025457785.1 Pontiellaceae bacterium
AAGAAGATGCCGGAAATAAGTTTAACGATAAACCCCGTCTCGGCGGAAATTATCTGTGGCGGCAGGCGTACAATGCGAAATGGGCGGGTGCCAACATGCTTTATCTTGCCATGTTTGATGAGGTCGATGAAGCCACCGCTCTTTTTAAAACAACACCGACGGCGGAAACCTCCCCGAAGGTGATCTATGCGACCGGATACACCAACCGGTGGGTTCGGCTCGACATCGACGGGTATAACCTTCCGAGCGACTGGTATCTGCAGGTGTGCGGCGAAATCAACAGAATGTTCAAGGGGGAGCGTCCGCCGACCAATAATCTGCCGATTTCGCCGAATGCACGCCCGGTGATCACCTCGACGCCCGTAACAAACGGAATAGTCGGCGCTCTGTACAGTTACACGCTGACCGCTACGGATACGGAGACGAATGCGTTGAGCTACAGCGGCATCACCCTGCCCGCATGGCTCAGCTTCAACACAAACACCGCCGTGTTGAGCGGCACGCCGGCCATGGGCGATATCGGTTCTCATGCAGTTGCATTGCGCGTGAGCGATCTGCAGGGCAGCACCAATCAGAGTTTCACAATATGGGTCGGTACGGCTGGAAATGACGCCCCGCTGATCACCTCGCTCCCCAGTACCGGCGTAATTGAAAATCAGGCGTACAGTTACACGATTTCCGCCATGGATGTTGATGGCGACCCGCTGACGTACGGTGCGCCCGTCAAGCCGGCATGGCTCAGTTTTAATGCGGGCACCCGGGTATTAAGCGGAACACCGGCTCCGACGAATGCGGGACTGAATCTGGTCAACTTGACCGTCAGTGATGGAACTGTCACTGTGACGCAGCAGTTTAATGTAGCCGTGTTTGCCGGTGCGTTTTCGAGCAATCTGGTTCAGAACGGATCGTTTGAGCTGGGAGGCGCTTCACCGACTTCATGGTCGGTAGGTTCATCCACAGTTGGATCCACCGAGCAGGCGCAGCAGGGCAGCGCGTCTCTAAAGATGATGGCCGGCGCCTCCAATACGCGGCAAACCATCCCGCTGCAAACCAATACAGCCTATCAACTCAGTGTGTGGGTTCTTGCTTCCGGCCTGACCTCCGGCGGAGTGCGGTTTGATACCAATGATAAATTTGATCAGCCAAACGGCCCCAACGGACCGGGAGGAACCTGTCAGTTTAACATTGAAACCGGCGATGCGCAGATTTGGACTCAATATACCGGAACATTCAACAGCTCCAATGAAACATCCGTCACGATCCGTACATATCAAAGCAGCATGGCCGGATCGGCGTATTTTGACAATGCGGTTTTGGTCGCAACGATTGGTTCAAATGCGGCTCCGGTGATTACATCGGTTCCGGAAACCCGCGTCAATCAGGATGCCCTCTACAACTACACTCTGCTGGCCGCCGATGCCGGAAGCGAACCTCTGATCTTCACGGGGGTAACCATTCCTTCGTGGCTCTCCTTTAACACCAACAGCGGTCTGCTAAGCGGCGTGCCGGCCTCTGCGGATGCGGGTTCCCATCTGGTCACCCTGCGTGTCAGCGACGGCCTGCTGACCGACGAACAAAGTTTCTCTGTCCAGGTCGTTCAGACCGGTTCCGGTTATGCTGCATGGGCCGCAACCAACGGAGTCGGCGCTCCCGATGTTGACCATGACGGCGATGGACGCAACAATCTCTACGAATATGCGCTGAATGGAAATCCGACGAACAGCACAGACAACGGGATTGATCCGGTGCTCATCAGCACGGGCAGCGGATTTGAATACATCCATCTGCAGCGCAACGGCGATTCCGGCCTGATCTACACCGTGGAAACCCGGACGAACCTGCTTTCCGGAATCTGGATGACGAACGGAACCAGTGTACTGGGAACAAATGCGTACAATGCTGTTTATGATGAGGTAAGGCATGGTGTCGCAGTAACGAATACGCGCTCTTATATCCGGTTAAAAATTGAAAACCGATAAGTTTCCGCTGTTTCCGGTCATTGAGAATACTCCGCCTCTTTTTTCCGGATGCCGGAATCTTTTGCCCGGAAATTTATGCTCAAAAAAAAGGGCATCCCTCACGGGATGCCCTTCACAAGCAAACTCTCCGATTATTGAAATCTGCCGGCGGGAATTTCACCCTCTATGATTTCATCAGGCTCCGCATCTTTTTCCCCGCCTTTTTCTTCCACCAAATTGGCACGGGAAAGCTGCAGGCTTTCAGTAAGATATGCACCGACCACATAGGTCCATTTGGAAACCTTTTCGTTCAGTTTTACGGTTTTATCTGTGTTGGCGGCAACCGTACTGTTAAACTCCTGAAGTTCTTCGTCATACGCCTTTTTCTTTTCGGCATCATCGCCTTCGGGCGCGACCGGCGGAGCCGGACGGGTGTAATCGACCGCAATCCGTACAAACTGTCTTTCGTCTGCTTTCGCGCCGAGTTTAACGGTATAAGTGAATCCGTCTTTGGTCTGCGCAACATAAGTGAACGGTTTATCGAAGCCCAGTTCCGCATCCGTCCTGGCCGGATCAGCCACGGCGCCGCAGCCCAGTGATTCCAGACCCGAACGCAACCGGTCGGCTTCAGGCTGCACGAGCTGTTCAGTGTCTTTGTTCAGATCGGGCAGCGTCCACTCCGAACCGATCTGCTTCAGAACAACACCGCCGGCGTTGACCGAAACAATATCATCCGGCGGAACCCGAAGAAGTTCACCGTTGATCCAGTCCGTGGATTGTCCTGAAAACTCTGTGAATTCACAATCCACCAGATAGATGGACTCCTCTTTATCCCGGCGGATAAAGGATTGTTTCTTCCACCCGGTTGCAACGGTCGCTTTGCGCTGCACGCCGACCGTGACGGTCGCCGCCGTGCGGCTGTCGCCTGCTTTCAAACCAATCCGTTTTGCTTTGTCATCCAGACCAAACTCTTCAGAGGTTATATTCCCCGTGCGCACAGGACTGCCGGTTTCCAATTCGGCCAGTTGCCGCAAGGCTCCGGCCAGCTTGCTGAAGTCCGCCGGATAGCCGTACATCGTATCGACCTTCCACACTCCGTCTTTTTTAACCATCACAACGCGGCTGGTGCCGCCCTGCGTGATTTCCACCTGCGTAACGGCATTCAGATCGACCCCTTCCAGCAGGGTTGCATCGCTGCGAACCGGCGGGCTGTGACGGGATACATCCTTCTTCTTCTGCACAACCGCGATGCCAACGAGGAGCACAAGCACCACGACCATTCCAATCAGCTTCTTTACAGTCATGTAACCATTCCTTTCATTTGAGATTGATGATTTCCGATTGCCGATTCAGTCCCGTTTATTTTTTTCTGTCTGCAATCTCCATTCGGAAATCGGAAATGCCCTTACCTTGTTTTTTTGAGCCACAGCCCGCGAGTGATCCCGAAAAGCGCCACCAGCAGCGGAACCCCCGCGATGTTGATGACTTTCAGGCGCATTCCCAGCGTTTCAATGTCTTTACGGAGATTTTTGCGAACCTCCTTCAAAGACTGCTGCGTCTGGAAAGCCTCCTCGCGGAACTTCTTGATTTCAGCGTTCTGTTCAGCCGTCATAATCTGCTGCTGACCGTCACTTCGAACCTGCTGCAATGCACTCACGCGCGCCTGTGCGGCCTGGAGTTTTTCATTCAGCCGATCCTCTTCCGCCTTCCATTTGAGCTGGGCTTTTTTCTCCAGAGCCACCACCCGCTCAAACGGACGGTCAAACGAGCCCCGGCTGCGCAGTCCGATCAGCGACTGACTGCCGCTGATCTGCTCGGTCAGGTTCAGTACAAAAGCAAGGTTGTCATTCCTCGGCTGCTGAATGGTCTGGCCGAAAAGTTCCATACTTTGGAGAGCAAACGAATCGCCCAGCATGTCCACATCGGAAACCAGAATCACGACACCGGGCTTTGTGCTTTCCTGCAATCCTTTTTCAACTGAAACCGTCTGATTGGTTACAGTTTCATCAACGGGTTTCCCGTTTGGAAATGCGGTCTTGAACGTTCCCTGCAGGCGGACGGCCATCAACTGTTTCTTTTTAAGCGATGGAACCTTGATGTTCCCGTCTATAACGGACTGCGCGTCCGTGAGGAACCCGTCTGCATCGGTATAAAGCAGTTCGGTCATTTGCAGTCCCTCCGCCGGTTTCCCCTCAAAAGTACCGGCGAACGGAAGCATCATATCGCCGAGGGATGATGTGGCCACTTCCTCCCGGTTGATGTTTTTCGGCCGCAGGGAAAGCCAGGCGGCGTTGCGCTGCGCCCGGCCTTCCCCCATGTTCAGCGGAGTGGCGGCGGCTTCATCGGCGGCAAACCGGTCTGTCATTTGCACTCCCCATGCCTTGGTCAAACTGTTGAGATCGGAATCTTCCGGCGGCGGACGGATTCCGTACTGCCGCATCATCGCGGGCACACTGTCCTTGGCTGAGATACAGAGAGGATCCATAAAAGCCAGCAGGCGTCCGCCGCGCAGCACAAACTGGTCGATCGCGTACAGCGTATTGCCGGACATGCCCGCCGGATGAACCACCAGCAGCGTGTCAATATCCGCCGGTATGGCATCTACACTCATATCAACCGATTCGACATTCGTCTGACGGCTCAACTCAAGCATCGTCCCCCATCCTGTCTGCCGTCCGTCTGCAAAGGAAACCGTATCTCCCAGAATGGGCATGGAACTCATCAGACCGACTTTTGATGCTTTATCCCGGCTGACTTCACTGATCATACGGGTCAGCGTATATTCCAGTTGCGGCTCTATGCCGGGAGCAAGCACCGGAATATTCGCTTCGCGTTTTCCTGAAATGGCGACAATACCGAAGTAAAGATCGCCGCCCGTGCCGAACATATCAAGTGCCTGGCCCTGCAGGCCGTAGCGCTGCGCCCATTCCTCCTCGTCCGAATCGGGTTTCGGATCGAACTCTTCAATCACCAGATGACTTCCTGCCCGCGACTCATATTCCGCCAGCAGATCCCGTACGCGTCCGGCAAAGTTTTTCAGAGGAATCGGCAGCCGCTCATTGCTCTTTGAAAAATAGAACTTCAAGGTGACATCGCGATCCAGCGACTTAAGCACCTCTTTCGTTCCGTCCGACAAGGTATAAAGTTTGTCCTCTGTAACATCCTTGCGCAGCCGGATCGGACTGAGCACCGCGTTAAACGCGATCAAAATACCCATAAGAATCAGCACTCCGGCAATCGCCCCGGCA
>JALOTS010000185.1 GCA_025457785.1 Pontiellaceae bacterium
AACCCGTACCCCGTCCACAAAGACAAGCCCCCGTTCGATGTAACGATCCGCCTCACGACGGGAACAAATCCCGCGCTGCGCCATGATTTTTGAAAGTCGTTCGTTTTCCATGAAAAAGCGTCTTACCCTCGAATGGCCGAATTTTAACGCCAATAAAACAGAAACCACCTTGCAGAATACGCCACTGTTAAACTCACCACTTGTACACTGCGTCATCGCCTTTTAATTGCCGGCGTTTACCCAGCGCCTTCACGGAAACACTTCCGGGAGAAGCAAGCTCAACCGCTGCGAAAACCTTCCGGGCCACGAGAACCCCTGCATCCTGCTTTTCCGCCTCTTCAAAAAATTCCACGCCTTCCGGCGGAAAATCTATCAAGAGCCGGGAATAACTATCGCCATAGCCATCGCGAACCGACACCGTACAGGTTGACACGCCTTTGCTGAGTTCTCTGACGTAATAAAACTGCAATTCTATGATTTGTCCGGTCAGTTGCTCCGGATAAAGAAGCACATCGGTAACCGAAATTTTATTTGCCTCGGTCAAATCGGGAATTTTCGCCTTTTTCGACCACGCATACTCCCCGTTGCCATTGTATCGGTCGCCCAGTGCAACAGAGGTTTGATCGCCGATTAAAACATAAACGGCTCCACTGTCATCGTTGCCTAATGCAGTATTATTGATGCCCGCTCCGAGGATCGGAATAAACTTCGAAAAAAGCCCAAGACCCTCCGCAGGAAAGTTCACATCCAGGCCGGGATTATCTGGAAAAAATTTCAAATCCCGGGACTTTTCCGGCATCTCCCGAGAGCGCAAATTGCCGGCATACAGCCCGTCCTTTACTCTGCGAATCTGCGCAATCCGGTTGAACTTCACCTCAATCACCTTTCCGGTCAGCAACCCTTTTTCTTTAAGAAGATCGGGTGCGGCATATTTATCCTTCTCCGGCTCCGGATAAGTCTCCGCCAACGCCGTCAGACAAAAAAAGCCGCAAACTCCCCCGATTAACCATTTTATTTTCAGCTTATTGCACATTTTAATTTCCTCTCTTCTGTTCCTTTTTCCATGCGGCGATCTGCTGGACATCTTTATCGCCGCGCCCGGAAACATTGATAATAAGGAGGTTGTCCTTCGTAAACTGCCCGGCATTTTGTATGACCCACGCAATAGCGTGCGAGCTTTCGAGCGCGGGAAGGATGCCCTCCCACTGCGCAAGCTTGTCGAACCCGGCGACCGCATCGGCATCTTCAATGTAGGTGTACTCCGCCCGCCCGGTGTCGTGCAGAAACGCATGTTCCGGCCCGACGGAGGCGTAATCCAGTCCGGCGCTGACAGAATGCGTCAGCAGAATCTGTCCATCGTCGTCCTGCAGAACATAACTCTTTGCGCCCTGCAGCACGCCGACTTTCCCGCCGGCAAACCGCGCCGCGTGCTTACCGGGCTCAATGCCGAGTCCGCCCGCCTCCACGCCGATCAGCCGTACCCCTTTGTCTTTAATGAAGGGATGGAAAATGCCGATGGCATTGCTGCCGCCGCCGACACAGGCCACAATCGCAGTCGGCAAACGCCCCTCGGCTTTCAAAATCTGTTTGCGCGCCTCTTTGCCGATGACGCTCTGAAAGTTGCGCACCATTTCCGGATAGGGATGCGGGCCGAAGGCGGTTCCGAGCACATAGTGCGTGTTGCGCAGATTGCTCACCCAGTCGCGCATGGCATCATTAATGGCTTCCTTCAGCGTCTGCTGTCCGGCGGTTACAGCAACCACCGTCGCGCCAAGGCTTTCCATGCGGAACACATTGAGCGCCTGCCGCTCCATATCCACCTTGCCCATGTAAACGACACACTCCATGCCGAAAAGCGCGGCGGCGGTGGCGGTGGCGACACCGTGCTGCCCCGCGCCGGTTTCGGCAATCAGCCGGGTCTTGCCGAGCCGCCGTGCCAGCAGCGCCTGCCCGATCACGTTATTGATCTTGTGCGCGCCGGTATGATTGAGGTCTTCGCGCTTAAGGTAAATCTTCGGACCGCCGAGCTGGGCGGTCATGCGCTGTGCGAACCAGAGCGGCGACGGGCGGCCCACATATTCGCACAGGTAATAGTCGAATTCCTTTTTAAAAGCGGGATCTTTCTGCGCGATGCGATAAACACGCTCCAGTTCGCGGAGCGGCTCCATAAGCGTCTCCGGAACAAAAATTCCGCCGTACGGTCCAAAGTGTCCTTGTTGATCTGGCTGTTTTGCTTTCATAACGGGAACGATAGGCCAGCCGCCTCCCGATTTCCACAAAAAGCTGTAAAAAGAAAACCGGCCTCCCAGATCGTGGGAAACCGGTTCCGGATATTGAAAAGGAAACAGAAAAAAATCAGGCTCGGGCGGCAGAGATAAAACGGGCTGCTTTATGAATATCTTTGATGCCCGGTTCGATTTCAACACCGGAGCTGACATCCACACCCCACGGATGAAGAACAGATATGGCCTCGCGCACATTGTCCGGAGTAAGCCCGCCCGCCAGCATCAGCGGTTTTCCAAGCTTGTTTTTCATGGCAAGCGCCTGCTCCCGATTGACCGTTTTTCCGGTCCCCCCGACCGTGCCGGAGTCAAACGAATCGGCCAGCAGCACCGAGGGTTCAGGACTTACGGCACTCAACACCTTCGGGTTCACTCCGTCGCCGATGCGCGGCGAAAGCCAGACTTCCAACCCTTGGAAAAGCGGGCGGTCGATCTTCCAATGATTGGAGGTCAGATGAATCTGAACAATGTCCAGTTGGCAGGCGGCAGCGGTGGATTCCACCTCCGCAGCGGCGGGCTCGACAAACACACCGACTTTTTTAATCTGTTCAGGAATGCTGTTCAGCCATCCGGCCACCTGCAAAGGGCGGATATAACGCTTTGACTCCGGCCAGAAGATAAAACCGACGGCATCAGGTCCTAACGCACAAATCTGCTCCAGATCTCCTCTGGAACAGATTCCGCAGATTTTAACAAAAACTCCCATGGAAACTCCCATGGAACACTGGTAGAAGAATATTGGATTCGTGTTTTTCTGTTACCCAACAATCCGGCATTCCATTATTCCATCATTCCGCGCTCACCCGAGCGCTATCCTGCTTCGCTTTCTTCCGCAAGTTCCTCGGCCAGTTCTTCGGCGGCCTCAAAAGCCATGTCGCGGCGAACCGCGCTGTCACTGAAAAAGATCGGATTCTGGCCATCGGCCCAGGCGATGCGGATATCGGTGATGCCGATAAATCCGAATGCGGCGGTAATCTGCCGGGTCAGCGCGTCGCGCGAATCATTTTCCTTATAGATCCCGCCGGAGGAGACCAGCAAAACCAGTGTGGTAATATTGTGCAGCGGTTTGGGGCCGTTATCGGTCAGTTCAAACATCAGGCCGGGAGCCAGTACCTGATCCATCCAGGCCTTCATTACGCCGGGAACGGAAAAATTCCACATAGGCATGGTCAGAACCAGCACGTCGGCTTTTTTCAGCTCATCAATTTGTTTTTGCGCGTAGTTCATCGCCGCGTCTTCCGCTTTACTCGGCTCATAGACCGGATCAAAAACCGGCATCCACATGCGGCGGAACAGATCGTTCGAGTAATAGGGCGGTTTGTCCTGATAAAGGTCGATGTTATTGAGTTCAACATCAGGGTTCAGTTCCAGCAGCTTCCCGAAAAAACTGGCGGCAAGCTGCTTGGAAACGGACTGCTCCACCGGCTTTGGATTGGCGCACACATGTAAAATATTCATTCGATCATACTCCCATAGGTTTCGTTCTGTTCAGGAAATCAACCGTGAGACTGTAACAGCGGCGCGGGTCATGGCACAAGCGTTTCTTTAGAAATCAGAGACGATTCTGCTGAATACAGGGCCGTTCCGTACGGGTATCCGCATCCGGCTCATTCCGCCAGATAGCCCAGCACGTTCGCAAGGAGCCGGTGCGCGATGGGGTCGTCCGGGGTCTGAAAGTACATGGAGGAGACGATGATGCGGCCCTTGCCTTTTGAAATTTCAAGAAGCGGATAGCCGAACACTTCATCAAAGGTGTTCCCCGGATTGTAGGGCTTCTCTTTTTCTTTGAACACATATCCGTGAATTCTCATTGTTTCGGCCAGCAGGGCGGTGTGATCGTTGTAATTCACATTATAGGCGCGCTCACAGGCGATCGGATTGTATTTCGGTTTGATTGAATCTTTCGATGTTTCGGTTCCTGTAAACCAGGAGAGTTCATCGGGTTCGATTCCGTCAAAGATGCTCTTTTCGTAGGCGCAGGGGGTGACAATCTCCTTGGATAATGTTGTAGAGCCTCTGAGTTCTTCCGGGAAAAGGTTAAGAACAAACTCCCTGTTCATGCTCAGCAGCACCTGACCGCCTGCCTCCGCGTACTCGAGAATCTTTTTATAGTTCGCCGGTTCGGATGTCAGATTGTCGACCAGCAGCACGTCATATTTTTTCGGACTCAGATTGCCTAGGCTGTCTTCCATCACCGTTTTTACGCCGAGTTTGGCGAGAACGGGTTTCAGCGCGTTGTCCTGCGTGAAGTAACCGACGTTCAGGGCGGACTTCATGCGAAGAGTTTTCTGCAGGCCGGTCAGCCATCCGGACTTGACCTGAACGAAAGCTTTTTCACAGACACAGATGTCATAGGAGTTGGTGGAGATGACCCGCCCGTTCGCGCTGAGTTTCAACACCAGTCTGGCCTCAACTTTCGAATCAGGAAGAGTTTCGGGCATGACGAGGGTCAGTTTTTCAGCTTTGTTTTTATAGTATTCGAGTGCGCCGGAAAAATTCTTCTTTCCTGAGCTCAACACCCGATCATTGTATACGATATCCCAGTCGACCGTGATGTCTTCGAGGGTTTCACAGGTCGGGCTGTCGTTTACCACGACCGCGTTGACGGTGTGCGATGAGCCCGCATAAAAATGGCGGCCCATCAGTTGCGCACTGACCATCACCGGCTCCCAGGCCTGAGCGACCGCGTTCAGCGTCGGATAGGGAGCAATGGTGTTGACATCATACAGATTCTGGAACCAGGTGCAGAGGGCGAAAATCATAACCCCTGCGGAGGTGTCGCGGTATCCGGTCCGGATGGCTTCGCAGGACTCCTTGGAGATCAGTGCGTGCCGTTCCAGCCAATACTTCGGATTTTGATGTTCATACGCCCACTTACCGATCAGCGTCTGCGGATTCAGCG
>JALOTS010000186.1 GCA_025457785.1 Pontiellaceae bacterium
CGGGTTCACCAGGGTGACATTCATGAGGGTGATGTAGTCGCGATAGGATAAATCGAGCTGTGTTCTTTCCCGCTCAGGAATATTGATATTATCTGGAAGAGTCGGCACATACATCATCGCGTCATCGGCAAACGTGATCTGGATGGAGTTGCCGTCACCTGCGGTTCCGCTTTCTTGAACCGTAAGTCGGGTGGTTATGATGCCGTGAAATTCAACCACATCACCAGGACCAATCATCCCGTCGGTCAGGTCTGTGGAGCTATTCCAATTCGATGCCGTGTTGAACCATGCCGCCGAATGGGCATTGACTGCATCCACTCCCGTATCATTTCCCTGAGCTGTTTGCGAGATGTGAATAGTCGAAGGCCGTTGAATTTCAGGCTGAAGAGGGGTCCAGTTATTCGGAAGATCCGCCGCTGTCTCCCAAGAGGTGAAAGGAGCGGACGGAGTTGAATTCGTGCCATTTACATAGAGCGTAGCTGCATGAACATGGAACGCAGTACATGCCAGCACGATCGCACACACGGCCGTTATTTTCGATCCATTCTGTCGAATATTCATGGTTCCTCTTTCCGCCGCGCAATAACGAACCACGTCCCTTCGGCGTTCCGTCTGCGGCCTGTTTTTCTTTGATCCTCTCAACCTGCAGATCCGTCCGTAAAATACCGTATGGTGATCCCATTTTATCCGGAAAGTCAATCCGGCAATTTCACTGCGGGGAATAATGAAATGGAGTTTCTACCACAGAGTAACGTCCGAGGGGTTCAGAGGGGAATATTCAGGACAGTCATTCCAATTTTCCATTCTTCCACTACCCCATCACTCTGCGCCCATCTGCGTTCATCTGCGGATAAACTCTTTCCGTTTTCACTCCCCGGTCTTCGTCTTGTATTCCGCCAGTCCAGCGTGGCCTGCCGCCATGCGGCAGCGGGAATTTTTCTTGTTTCTCTGGAGGTTAGAGAGCTGATCACACTGGTTTCGATATAAACTTTCGGTTTCATGGCGATTACGCGGTTTTTTACTCACAGTTATCAGTTATTTGTTTTCTCTTTGCGCTCTGTGCGTTCTTTGGCGGTTAAAATGATTCTCCCATTGGCGGTCAAAAGTCTGAACGTCAAACGTCTGAAAGTCCAGCGGTCTTTAGCCCGATTTCTTCACGGTAAAGTGAGCGTTCCTCCGTCGCGCTTTGCGCTATGAAGGACAGGCCCGCTTGCTTATTCGCGCAAATTCGCGTCATTCGCGGTGAAACACCCATATCTTTCCCCAACGTGGCGCAGGCTTTCCAGCCTGTGCATCCGGGCAGGCAGGAAAGCCCGCCCCACATTGATCAATGCTCTTCACGAAAAATCATCCGTACTTTGAGAATATGACCCTTTTACAATGTCTGGAATCGGGTTAGATTGCTTGGCAGGAGACTCTATTATGAAGAAAACAAAACGGATTTTGGCGGCAGGCGCGGCGTTTTTACTGTGCGCGGCAGGTTTCGGCGCAAATGTGGATGAGGTGGATCCAACCATCGGAACGGTGGCGTGGCTGCTGCAACCCACCTATCCTATGGTTCATCTGCCGCATCAAATGATGCGGTTTCATCCCTACCGGGCGGATGCCCGAGCCGATCAGATTGATTATTTTCCGCTCCTGATGTGTTCCCATCGGTGGGATGGAACGTTCACCGTGCGAACCGGCGACGGACCAATGACCTATGATCACGAAAAAACCACGCCGTATCACTATTCCGTCTGGCTTGAAGAGGCGGAAGAGCAACTGGAATTCACCCCCGGATCACAGAGCGGGTGTTTTCGCATAACCGCAGAACAGGGCCGTCCTGTTCTTCAAATTGGAAACCGGAAAGAAGGGTCGTTTGAGCTGACAACCCCGCAGTCTTTTACCGCCGTTGAGACCGACAATGACGCATTAACCATATATGTGTACGGAGAATTCGACATCCCGGTAACAGCCGCGCTTACAAACGGTCTGCTGCAGATAACCGGGACTGACGACGGCAAGCCGGTTTTACTGTTTCGGTACGGGATTTCGTATATCAGCAAAGAACAGGCAGAAAAAAATCTGAGACGTGAAATCAAGAGCTGGAATTTTGATGCGCAGGTTGCTGCGGGACGGGAACGGTGGAATGCGGCCATGGAGCGGATTCAGGTTAAGGGCGGAACCGCCGCACAACGCCGCGTTTTTTTCACAGCGTTCTATCGCTCTTGTGAACGGATGGTTGATATTACAGAGGACGGCCGCTACTGGAGCAGTTGTGATAAAAAAGTCTATACGGCGGAGCGTCCGTTTTATGTCGATAGCTGGGTGTGGGATAACTTTCTGACCCTCGAACCGCTGCGCATGATTTTAAATCCGGAGATGGCAGAGGATCAGATTGCTTCCTATATCCAGATTTACGAACGGACCGGCTGGATGCCCAAGTTTTCGTTAGCCGGCGGACCGAAGGCCTTTATGACCGGAAATCATACCGCCGTCTGGATGGCCGATGCCTGGTTTAAGGGGTTGCGCAATTTTGATATGCAGACCGCCTATGAGGGAAACCGGAAGAATACGCTGAAAGGAACATTGCTTCCGTGGCGAACCGGCCCCCCTTCGTCGCTGGACAAATTCCATGCCGAGAACGGCTTTTTTCCGGCACTGCATCCCGGCGAACCGGAAACCGAACCGGAGGTGTATCCCTCAGAAAGACGGCAGGCCGTCGCGGTTACGCTCGATTTTGCCTATGACGACTGGAATCTGGCGCAGATCGCGCGCGTTCTCGGGCATACAGCAGATGCTGAGATCCTGATGCGACGGGCGGCGAATTATCGCAATGTATTCCGCAAAGAAAAACAGCAGATGTGGCCGCGTGATGCAACCGGCGCATGGATTGAGCCGTTTGATATCGCCACCTCCGGCGGACAGGGCGCGCGGGATTATTTCACAGAAAACAACGGGCTGACGTTTAACTGGCTCGTCCGGCACGACTTCAACGGTCTGTTTGAACTCATGGGCGGGCGGGCCGCCGCAGAACAGAAGCTGGATGAGTTGTTCCGGCTGAATTACGGCATACTGGATGACGGCGCGCCGGTTCCCTCGTATTTCTTTTTCCGGCAGTTCCCCGATTCCACCGGTATGGTCGGACAGTTTTCGATGGGGAATGAGCCAAGCTTCCATATTCCGTATCTCTACACCTATCTGGGCTCTCCGTGGAAAACCCAGAAACGCATCCGCATGCTGCTCAACACCTGGTTCATGGACAATGTCTTCGGAATCCCCGGCGATGAAGACGGCGGAACTGTCAGTGCCTGGGCGGTTTTTTCGATGATGGGATTTTATCCTGCGGTCCCCGGAGTCCCGCTGTATGTAATCGGCTGTCCATCGTTTGAAGAAGTAACGCTGGCTCTGCCAAACGGCAAAACATTCACCGTCGCCGCACCCGGCAACTCGCCGGAAAATAAATACATTCAGCGGGTGTCGCTGAACGGCCGGCCCTTAAACCGGCTATGGATACTCCATCGCGAACTGACGGAAGGCGGAACACTGACGCTTGAAATGGGCCCTCGACCGAACAAAACGCTCGGCTCGCGTCCGGAAGATATTCCCCCGTCATCACTGAACTTGCACCCGGAAGCACTGGATCAGTTCTGATCAAACTGAGCGCTGTTGCAGAGTCAGAGTCAGCTCTGCCGCGAAGAATACAAAAACCGCGCAGGGAGCGCTTGATCAAAACAAGTTGGGTCAAAATGACGGGAGGAAATCTCTCATCTTTTCGCTACGCTTCAAGGCATGCTCCGCGCGAACGGCTCACATAAACCGGTCAACAGCTTCGGAGCAGCGCGGAAAACAAATTTCCGCAGGAACGCCATCATTGAGCGTCGAGTGAACCAGCCGCTGGTTCACGAGTACCGCTCGAATGATTTGTTGGGCCTATCATTTTGAGCCCTGTTACTCCCGCTATTGTTACGACGACGAAGAACAGCCCTGCAAAAATCATAATGAATCCGGTTACGGTTTCGCCCATGCCCGCAAGTGGGCCGGTGACGCCCGTGAGTGCTTCAGACTTGCGAAACATGTGAACGGCCAGCGGCACCGATACGGCTATGCCGAGGATGCCAGCTAAAATGTTACACCAGTGAAGTGGTCTAACACGGATGAGCTTTCTGGCGACTGGAAAAAAAAGAGCGAGGCCAATCGGAATACCGGCAAGATATACGATATCGTCATCAATACGTGTGGATGGATACAGGAGAAACGGCAGACACAATACGAGGCAGACCAATACTGTGACAATGCAGAGCCATGCCAAGTAGTACGCTGTAACAATGCCAATTTGTCCTGCTTTGTTCATTTTCTCCTCTGGCCCAACTCCGCGGTGACCGCGATTTTGCTCCGATAATGAATGCGGAGCATTCGATTATCGAGCCAAATCGTCAGGTCGACTGCATGGTTATCAGGCGAAGCCTGATGGCCGTGCAGTTGACCGGGCATCCGGTCACCGCGGAGTTGATCAGACTCGCCATCAGGCGAGTCTAATCAACGTTACGCCTCTCTCTGAGCGAGCTTGCGAGCGATAGAGTGCAGGCGGTGGTTCGATTTCTTTCGTATATTTGTCATCCCCCGAAGAACCCCTCCGTGACGCAACTATGGATAAGAACAAAAAGATGAAGTCCATATTTCTGCCCATGCGATTAAAAACATAACAGGAATAACGGAAACGGCTCGTTTCCATGACACGCCCTGATCTTCATTTTTTCTGAACCAACAGAATCTACCGATGCATTTAAGAAGCAATGCTGAAGGTACACCAATATAAAAAACAACCAGCAGAATCGGAAGACCTGAATAAATAAGAAAAATCCATATAAAAAAATAGAGAACTTCATATACAAAGAAGACCCCGAGGAGACGTATGGGTTTTAGCACAGCGTTACCTATCAATCGAATTGCCCAAAGGCGAAGCACTAAAAAACACGGCCAAAAAGGCATAAAGGCTCTAACTGTACATCCAGGACAGGCCCAAGCTTCTGTTGCTGTTAGGATCAGAAAAATAGTAATTATTAAATGATATCGTTTCATTTTTTTCGATCAGACCTTATGGCTGAAGTTGGTTCCGCCACGGTCAATTTTTTTCTAAATTAGGTGGCGTACCCAATGGGGTATGTCTCGCGGGCTGCCTCGGCGAACCCGTCGGGCGCAGCCCATAAGCCCGATTGACGGGGTCAAAGTATCTTATCTGTACACGTCCCGGCGATTACCCACTTTAACCACGCACACAACAAGTTGGTTGTCCTCAATGGTGTAAAGGATACGATAGTTTCCCTGACGGATGCGGAAGCGTTCCTGCCCGGAGAGCTTCTTTGATTGTGGAGGCCGGGGATCGTCTGCAAGTTGTTCGATGGCGGAAAGGATACGCTGAACATCCTTTTTCGGAAGGCTTTTCAAATCCTTGGCAACTGATTTTTTAACAACGATCTTATAGGATGCCATCGCGTTTCAGCCCTTTCACAAAGTCCTCAAACCCGGTAACGGGTTCATTTTCGCGTGCATCGAAAATCGCGAGATCGCCCAGGTCTTCCGCGAGTTCATCGCGCACAGCCGCGTTGATCAACTCTGAAACCGATTGTGAAGTTTCGATGGACTGTAAACGAAGCGCTTTGTGCAGGGCAGGGTCGAGATAAACGGTTGCCCGTTTGGTCATAGTGCTCATAGGTCTCTCCAGCTTTTTCGTGAATATATCGCTATAACGCTATAACGTCAAGGTGTTATATTTTTTATGTTTTTCTTCGGTCTGAAGAGAGTCAAAGGTCCCGCCGTCGCAAAAGCTATGGCGGGCAGGCAGGAGTCAGGAGGCAGGGGGCAGAGATCAGGGGGCAGAAGGAAACAATCGGAAATTGTCAATCCCCAATCGGAAATGCCAACGGTCCGGGAGGGCGGCGCTCCGTCGCCGCCGGTTCCGATTTTTCTTATTCGCTGCGTTCCTGATTCGCTGTGAAAAATCCGGATGGCACAACGAATGAAGTACGCAACGAATTGGATCGGCAGTCGGAAATGCCATGGATCAGAGGTTGGAATAAACGGTGCCCCGAACTTCGGGGCGGCCCTGTTGACACAGGGCTTGATCGGGAATAGAGAGTTCAAGTGAAAACGGGCTTTCATTTGAATTCTCTGTTTCCGGTCGGATCCGTTTATGGAAGGAGGTTCTCTGTCTTGCTCCGAAGTTTGCCACTCCACGTTGTTTCGTTGCTTTCCGTTC
>JALOTS010000187.1 GCA_025457785.1 Pontiellaceae bacterium
CTTGGGTTAATGGTCGGATTCGCTCTGTTTTCCAGACTCTGGATGTTAGGCGCGGCGGGCTTCAGAACCGACGAGGTGGACTTTTACCGGTTTGCCTGGATTGATAAGCAAATTGTGGCGTTTTGGAAAAATCCGCCCTGGCTGGATCAGATTCCGCTCAACAGAACCTTGAGCCTGCTGATGGTGAAGATCGGGCTGCCCGCCACGCCGTTTGTCACGCGTCTGCCGTTTGCGCTGATCGGACTGCTGGCCCTTTTTGTGGTCTGGCGGTTTGCCCGCCGCCGCTTCGGCTCCGGCGCGGCGCTGTTTGTTCTGGTGCTGGCGCTGTTTAATCCGTACGCGCTGTATCACGCACGGGCGGCCTATCATTATTCCGGCGCGATCTGTTTTTCAGCCGCAGTGTTCGCCGTGTTTTGGAGCCTTAAAGAACGGCTGCAGAAAAAAGAGCATCCGGGCCGCAAGCTGTGGATTTTATGGTTTGCAACTGCCGCGCTGGCCTGCCACATGCATATGTCTGTCTGGATCGTGACCGGACTGCAGGCCCTGCTGCTGTTGTTCTTCGGGCTGCGTGCGTTTGCAAAGAACAAAGAAGACCGGTGCAGATTTCTCATCCCCTTTTTGACAGGATGTGTCCTGCTGGGGCTGGTCATGAGCCGCTGGATTTACCGGGCCGTGCTCGCGGTGATTGCACAAACAACGGTGGGCAACTACCTGGTCGGACGCGAGGCCGGAAAAGAATTTCTTCGGCTGCTGCCCGCCTATTTTGCCGGGGAAAATATCGCCGCCCTTATTCTGCTGCTGATTTTCGCCGTGCTGACGATCCGGGCTCTGTTTGGCGGTTCGGGTTCTGCCCGCCGGCTCCGTTCGCTGGCCTGGATTTGCGTTCTTCATTTTACGGTGGTTATGCTTTATGTGGCGGCGGTGGGACGCGGCACAGCAAAAATCACCTATTTTTCAGGGATTTGGGCTCAGTTTATTCTATTGATGGGTGCGGGAGCTTACCGCGGAGCATGGGCGCTTTTCCGCAAAAACCGGGTTTCGCGTCTCATTTTGCGAACATTGCTTGCCGGCGGATATGTTTTTCTTGCCGCCGTGCCCGACTGGGCGATTATCCATCTCGACGGCAAGCCGACCCCGTATTATAAAATCAACGATTGGGTACAGAAAAACCTCCCGAAGGGAACCCCGATCCTGACGGATCGATGGCTGGAGCCATGGAATGAGCTGAAAATGCATCTGCCAAGCAGAACCAATCTCATTTTTTACGCCTTTACCGTGCCGGATGAACCGCTTGAAACCTATAAGCAGAACAACTGGAGAACCACGGCGGAGCAGTTCTTTGAAAAATTTCCGGAGTCGGCTTTTCTGGAACTGCAGCGCGGAAAATATGAAAAAGAGCTTGGAAAATGGACGTTTCCGCAAACCTACTTTGCCCGCTCTGCAACGGTTACAAACGAACCCGCGCTCGTGCTGCACCGCTGGAAAGTTCTTGATTTCGCCGATGCCCATACGAACCGGGTGATCACCCGGATTTATTACAATACGCACGAAGACCTGATTGCGAAGGCCCGCCGGGAAGGGCGCGATGTCCTCCGGCTCTATGGGGCAGGCTGGGGCTATATGAAACCCGGCTTCGAGCAGAAAGATTATACAGATTACCGCATCTTCAGGCAGGCCGCCTCAACAGATCTCTATAACTTTAAACCGTCTGTTCTTGATGGAGTTCTGGAGGTTTCAGCGGCGGCGGAAAAATCCAAAGTCGTTTCCGTGAACGGTGAATCCTTCAAGGTTCCACCCGGAGAAATTTTAACCGTGACGATTCCGCTGGCGCTTCAGCCCGGCAAAAACACCATTTCATTCACCAGTCCGTCCGACGATCGGCTTTTCGTCCTTGATATTCTTTGGAAAACCAGACAGCCCTGATCTTTTCGGGCGGAGGAATTTCATCGACCAACATCTTGAACTCGACAGGGCACGGGGTTAAGGTTGATCTGTGCCGGGCGGTATGGGAGCCTCTGGTTTATGGACAAACGTGATGAAGAGCGCGGCAAAACGAACGAATGGAGATGTTTTTGAAAAAGAATCCTGAAACGAAATATATCACCGGTTTTCTTTGTCTGATGGCGGTGCTCGCCCTGTTTTCCAGACTCTGGATGTTAGGCGCGGCGGCCTTCCGGGCTGATGAAACGGGTTTTCACAAGTATGTTTTGCAGAATATCGATATTGTGGAGTATTGGAAGACTCCGCCCTGGCTGGATCAGATTCCGCTTAACAGAACATTAAGTGTTCTGATGGTGAAGCTCGGACTGCCTCCCGCCCCGTTCGTGACGCGCCTGCCCTTTGCTTTATTCGGCCTTCTGACCCTTTTCCTTGTCTGGCGGTTTGCCTGCCGCCGGTTCGGCTCCGGTGCGGCGCTGTTTGTTCTGGCGCTGGCCCTTTTTAATCCTTATGCATTGTATCATGCGAGAGAGGCCTATCATTATTCCGGATCCATTTGTTTTTCGATGGCGCTGTTCAGCGTGTTCTGGGAAATCAGGGAGCGGCTGCGGAAAAGCGAACGAATCGGACGCAAGCTGTGGACGCTGTGGTTTGCCGCCGCCGCGCTGGCCTGCCACATGCATATGTCCGTCTGGATCGTGACGGGCTTGCAGGCCCTGCTGTTCCTGATTTTCGGGCTGCGCGCGGCTGGAAAGAACAAAGAAAAACGGCGTGAATTTCTTCTTCCGTTTTTGACAGGCTGCATTTTGCTGGGATTGGTTATGAGCCGCTGGATTTATCGGGCGGTACAGGCGGTGATTACACAGGCGACCGAGGGCGACTACCTCGTCGGCGCTGATGCCCGAACCGAATTTTTCCGGCTTCTGCCCGCCTATTTTGCCGGAGAGAACATCGCGGCGGTCATTCTGCTGCTGATCTTCGCCGCGCTGACAATCCGGGCTCTGTTTGGCGGGTCAGGCCGCACCCGGCGGCTCCGTTCACTGGCCTGGATCTGTGCGCTTCATTTCGTTGCAATTATGCTTTATGTGGCGGTGGTTGGACGCGGCGTTGCAAAAATAACTTATTTTTCAGGGGTTTGGGCCCAGTTTATTCTTTTGACGGGCGCGGGGGCGTATTGCGGCGCACGGGCGCTTTTCCGCAAAAGCCGGGGTTTATGTGCTGTTCTGCAGATTCTGCTTGCCAGCGGATATATTCTTCTCACCGCCGTGCCGGACTGGGCGATTATCCGTCTCGAAGGCAAGCCGACCCCGTATTATAAAATCAACGACTGGGTACAGAAAAACCTCCCGTTGGGAACTCCGATTTTGACGGACCGCTGGTGGGAGCCGTGGAATGAGCTGCTGATTCATCATTCCGGAGGATTTTCATACACCTATACCGTGCCGGATGAGCCGCTGGAAACCTGCCGGCAGAACAACTGGAGGGGAACGGCGGAGCAGTTCTTTCGAAAATATCCGTTGGCGGCTTTTCTGGAACTGCAGCGCGGAAAATATGAACAGGAGTTCGGAAAATGGGGCTTCCCGGAGTTCTATTTTGCCCGTTCCGCAACAATTACAAACGAACCCGCGCTGGTTTTGCACCGCTGGAAGGTGCTTGATTTTGTTGATGCTTATACAAACCGGGTAATAACGCGGATTTACTATAATACCCGTGAAGACCTGCTTGCGCTGGCCCGCAGAGACGGATGTGAAGTACTCCGTTTCTACGGTCCGGGCTGGGGCTATATCAAACCCGGTTATGAACAGGACGATCCAGAGGATTACCGCATCCTCCGGAAAAACGCCTCGATCGAGCTTTATAATTTTAAAGAGACACCACTCTCCGGAACACTGCGGATTTTAGCGGCGCCGGAATCTCTTAAAATCGTTACGATAAATGAACAGATAACTCAGGAATTTCTGCCTGGAAACGTCTGGAGTCTGGATGTCCCGATGGTTCTGGATCCCGGCAAAAACATCATTCCGTTCTCCAGCCCCTCTTCAGAACCGCTCTATGTTCAGGATATCCTTTGGAAGACGGGGGAGTTTTAACGGGGGTTCCAACCGCTGGAGACAGTTCGCACTCATGAATCCATACAGTCAATCGATTATTCCGTCTTATGTGACGCCTCCTCCGGGAGGCGGCTTTATGACCCTGTATGAGTTTTTTCTGTTTCGTTTTCCTCGCATTCCGGAATCGGTTTGGCGTGAACGGTTTGAACTCCATAAGGTGCATTTCGATGACGGCGGACCGATCCGTTTGGATACGCCGTATCAGGCGAACCGCCGGGTCTGTTATTACCGGGAGATTCTTAACGAAAAAACAATTCCCTTCGCGGAAGAGGTTCTTTTTGAGAATGATGATTTTTTAGTGGCGGATAAGCCCCATTTTCTGCCGGTTCATCCTGTGGGAAACTATGTAAACGAAACCCTGATCACGCGTCTGCGCACGAAATACGGGCACAAAGAGCTGGGTAACGCCCACCGGATCGACCGCTTGACGGCAGGCCTGGTGCTCTGTGTAAAAACTCATGCGAAGCGCGGTTTGTACCAGCGGATGTTTAAGGAGGGATCGGTAAAAAAAAGTTACCTCGCGGCGGGAAAGCTTCCGGCGGAGACCGGCCGTACCCGGTGGCACATTCAGGCGCGAATGGAACCCGGCGAGGATTCTTTTCGCATGAAGACGGTTCCGGGCGGACCGGTGAATTCGGAGAGTTTCATTGAGCTGATCGACCGCCGGAACGGAGTGGGGCTGTTTCATCTGCGGCCGGTAACGGGCAGAAAACATCAACTGCGGGTTCATTTATGTGCGATCGGATCAAGCGTTTTGAACGACCCGTTGTATCCGGATTATTCTGATCCGGAGTTTGAGGATAATTATCAGCGGCCGATGAAGCTGCTGGCACACCGCCTTGAATTTACAGATCCGGTTACCGGGAAACCAATGGAGTTCAAGAGCAATTTGGAACAGGGATTCCGCTGAGAATGACGTTTGAACAGGAACGGCTGGATTCTTCTTCCGGGAACGGCTGGATTCTTCTTCCGAAGAATCCATGCCGTTCTTTGATGTTTCTTCTTCCCGGACTTCTGTGTAACGTCCTTCCATGTTTTTCGATACGCATGTTCATTTTGACGGTTTTGTGAAAGAGAATTCGCTGACGGCGGTGCTGAACCGCGCG
>JALOTS010000188.1 GCA_025457785.1 Pontiellaceae bacterium
TATTGTCACAATTGCACCCAGTAATGAAAGTAATAAAAAACCAGCTGTTGAAAACAGTATTTTTTCAGTAAAAGAAAGTCGTCGGTCATGCTCTAATTGTTTGAAGTCAATAGCTTGGTCTTTTATACTCATTTCGTAACGTATTTTTTCGTTGGCTCGTTTATAGAAAAGGATGCCGGTGCGAATGGAGGAGATGGCAGCGGATTTCAGGCCGTCTTTATGGGTCAAATCACACTGAGAATCGATCAGCCTCAGCGTTTGTATATCGCCCAGCGTATAGGCCCGTTTGGCGGCGTGCCACAGTTCCTGCTGTTCAGGAGTGGAGCTGCCCGCCCGGTCCGGGTGCAGTTTTTGAACAATATTCCGGTAGAGCTTTTTGAGAGTTTTCTTTTCCTGCTCGAGTTTTTCGCTGAAGGAGAGCTTGAACGGGTTATTTGAATGAGCTTGATGAAAAAAGGAGGCATTTTCTTCGTTGATTTCTCCATTCAGTATCGAATCCATAAATCTGCGGAACTCTGCGAAAGTCTCATCCTGCTCTTCTTCGCCCTCTTTTTTTTCTCCACCGCCAAAAGGATCGAAATCATCGTCGTCGTCTTCCGGCGCGGGCGGCGGCGGTGCAAAAAAATCTTCAAAGCCTTTGGGTATATCGCCTTTGGTTTCGATGTAATGCTGAGCGGCCTCTACGCATTCCCTGCCTGTCCGGTTCCGGTAAAACCCGCAAAGGTCATCGGCCAGAAAAAAAATATTCTGCAGGGAGAACGCGGCTGTTGATTCAGCTTGAAGCTGGTCCCGGATGGAACTGCCGTGCTTATGAATCCAGCGTTGAAATTCCGGGACATCCTTTTTCTCAAACTGCGTGAGTTGATCCGTCAGTTTCGCGTGAGTTGTTTTGATGCGGTTCAGCGCCCCCAGCTCTGTTTTGCGCAGCTTGGCGGTATCCAGCGGAATCAGCGCGCGAACGGTTGAATACGTTATACGCTGGGTCTTTTGCGCCGGTCTTGTTTTTTTTCTTTTCATGGAGTGAACTTTTTTGAGCGGAAGCGAAACTACAGCTCTGCTTTTTCGACATCAAGACGGATCATTTGCAGAATTTCCTCATTGCTCATCTCGGTCAGCAGTTTTTCCGTTCCGCCCTCAAGGATCTGATCGGCGGTCCGCTGTTTTTCGGCAAGCAGCAGGTCGATTTTTTCCTCCAGGGTTCCGGAGGTGACGAATTTATGCACCAGCACGTTGCGCCGCTGTCCGATACGGAAGGCGCGGTCGGTGGCCTGATTTTCGACCGCCGGATTCCACCAGCGGTCGAAGTGAATCACATGCGAGGCGGCGGTCAGGTTCAGCCCGGTTCCTCCGGCTTTGATCGACAGGACAAAGAACGGCGGGCCGTCTTCGCGCTGAAAGGTTTCGACCAGGTTCTGCCGCTGTTTAACCGGCGTTCCGCCGTGTAAAACCAGTCCGGGCCGACTAAAAACCTTCGCGAGACAGTCGGCCAGCGGCTCGGTCATTTCACGGAACTGCGTAAAAATAAGCACTTTTTCGCCGCGTGATTCGATCTCGGCGCACAATTCTTCCAATCGTTGGAACTTTGCGCTGTCGGCCGGATTATATTCACCCTGACCGGTGAGCTGGTCGGGATGGTTGCAGATCTGTTTAAAGCGCATCAGATAGGTCAGCACCAGACCTTTGCGCTGGATTCCTTCGGCGGCCTGCAGCTCCTTCATCAGGCTGTCTGCTGTTTGCTGGTAAAGCCTGGCCTGCGGCTTGCTCAGCCCGCAGAATACGGTCATTTCGGTTTTATCCGGCAGGTCGGAAATAATCGATTTATCCGTTTTAAGCCGCCGCAGAATGTAGGGGCTGACCAGCCGCCGCAACGGTGCATAATGATCGTGGTTTCCGGACTGAATGGCCTTGGCAAAGGCTGAAAACTGCGAGGCATTCCCCAACAAGCCGGGATTGAGAAAGTCGAACAGTGACCACAAATCGCCCAGCCGGTTTTCAATCGGTGTTCCGGTCAGCGCAATACGGGCTTCGGCGTTCAACGTCCGGACGGCTTTGCTTTGACGGGTGGAATGGTTTTTAATCGCCTGCGCCTCGTCGAGAATCACCCAGCTCCAATCGGTTTTTGAAGGCCAGTTCAGGCGGGTCAGCATGCCGTAGGTGGTAATCACCAGATCTGCCCCCGTCAAATCGGGGGCTTGCAGATCGGTGCCGGTTTCCGAGCGATGAACGGTCAGTAGCTTCAGCGACGGCGCAAAACGGGCCGCTTCGCGTTTCCAGTTTCCAATCAATGACGCGGGAACCACGAGCAGCGCAGGCCCGGATTCGGCGCATTCCTGTTTTTTGCGCAGCAGGGCGGCCAGAACCTGAATGGTTTTTCCGAGGCCCATGTCGTCGGCCAGGCAGGCTCCCAAACCGGTACGGGCGCAGAACCAGAGCCAGTTCAGTCCGGTCTCCTGATACGGGCGCAGTGCGGCGTGCAGTGTTTTCGGCGGAAACTGAACCTGCGGATTGCGGAGCTGCTCCAGCATTTCCGCCAGCCATTCGCCCGGCTGCGTAAACGCCCATTCGCGATGTTCCTCCAACTCCTCTGCCTGTTTCAGGTCGGACGGTGCTCCGGCCAGCAGACGCATTCCCTGCGCAAATGAAATCTGACCGGAGCGTTCGATTGACTCCCAGTGCGCGAGGGCCTGCTTCAGTTTTTCGCGATCCACTTCAACCCACAGCCCGCGCAGCAGAACCAGTCCATCGCCGCCTGCCAGCAGGGCGTTGACTTCCGCCCGCGAAAGGCACTGTCCGTCGATTACGACATCCAATTTAAAATCCAGCAGCGCATTGATTCCCAGCGAACTCTGTTTTTTACCGCCGATGGTGACGGCCACCTGCGGGCGGCTGCCCTTTTTCTTCCACCAGTTCGGCAGGCGAACCAGCAGTCCGGCCTCTTCAAAGGCGGGAACACTTTTCAAAAACGCATACGCTTCCTCCGGCAGCCAGGCCAGCGGATGGAAAATATCGCCGGTCTTTATCAGATCATCCATCAGCGGGCTCTGTTTGGCGGCGGCATGCAGGGGCGAAAGCAGTTTCAGCAACATCGGTTTGTTGTTTGCGCCCGCATATTCCTTTAACGCCTTGCCTAAAGGGAGTTGCTGAACCCGTCCGCTTTGAGAAAGCCCCGAGGCATAAGAGGCCATGAAGGCGAACGGATACTCCGGATCGTTTTTTGTTTCAGCGAGGTGCAGTGTAACCCGTCCGACACGCGACCAGAGCGGCGCACAGGTCTGCAGAAATCCGGCCAGTCCGTTGGTTTTGGGCAGTTGATCACGAGTCCAGGCCTCCAGGCGGTTCCAGATTCCGAGCAATACGTCGGGCGACAGATATTCCGCGCCGCGCATCGGCGGCGCATTCAGAATCCGTTCCGTCAGTTCAGCCGGATCGGGCGGTTGAATTTCGAAGGCCGCCGAGGAGTCCCCTTCGGGAATATGACAAAGCGACCGGAGAAACCGACCCGAAAACTCTTTCCAAAACAGCACCGATGCATCGGTTTCAAGCTCCAGTCTTTTCCCGCCGATTGCAATCAGCCCCGCCGGTTCGGATTGAGCAAAGGCCGACAGTTCCGTGCCGGCCGGCTGACGGCAAATCACCACACCGTGCGGTGTCAGTTCCAATCGCCCGGAGTCCATGCCCGGTTCACTCTTTCGTTACTAACAGGGTGGCGGCCTCATAGGTGGCGTAAACCCCGTCGGGTGAGGTATAGCGTTCCTGATAGAGTTCGATCAGACGATTGAGTTCACTGCGATTCAGGGGCGCACGCCCGGAGGCGACTTTTGAGCCGGTGACACCCTGCTCATGAATGGTTCGCAGGAAATCGGTCGTGTCTTTGTAGGAGACCTCTTCTTCGCTCAGTTTTTTGCGCAGGACTTTAAAACCGGCGGCGTGCAGATGGTCGATCAGCTCGTCCAGCGTATGGAGTGCACTGGGCGGGGTTTTTTCCGGCGCAATTTCACTGCGTACGGCCAGCAGTTCCTTGAGCGTCCCGCGAATCATCATTCCCAGCGCAAAGAAGCCGCCGGGTTCCAGGTTTTGGAAAATATTATCAAAGGTTTTCCGAAGGTCGGAAACCCAGTGCAAAGTCGCGCTGCTGACGATCAGCGGGTAGGGGTCGGTTCCGCGATAGGTTTGCGCATCGCCCTGAATCCAGGTGATTTGTTCGAAGCGTTTCAGTTTGTTTCGTCCGTATTCCACCATTTTGCCCGAGAGATCCACGGCATCAATCAATACATCCGGGAACTGGTCGGTCAGCAGGCGGGTGAGTTGTCCGGTCCCGCTTCCCAGCTCCAGGATCTGTTCCGGATAGATTTCGGGCAGGACATCGCAAACGGAACGGGCCAGCGAGAGTTGCGGGCGGGCGTGCCGGTCATAGGTTTCGGCAGCGGCGGAAAATCGTTTTTCAATCATAAGGTCTCCTGATTCATTCAAGAAAATGCCGGATGACAGGAAGAATGGCAAGCGCGGCGATGTGATGGCCATCATTTGGCAGGCGGAGGCAGGTCGCTATCGGCAGATGCTGCGCCAGCCAGTCTGATGCTTCCGGGGGAATGATCCGGTCTTTTTCGCCGTGCAGCAGCAGAACGGGGATTTTAATCTGCGGGACTTTTCTTCGAAGATCGGCCGCAATCAGGTATTCCAGTCCTTCAACCAATTGATTTACAGGGGCTTTTACACTTGCGCAAGGGCGAACAGGGTCTGGATCGTTGACGTTTTTGTAGAATTCTTCGAGTGTTGCGGCAGGGTCGCGTTTAAGCTGGGCGATCATGTGGCGGAGCACTTTTTGCGGAACGCCGCAATCGTAGCCGTCGGTTGAGCAGAAGCGGGCGGTTGATGCAAGCAGAATTAATTTCCGGCAGGAGACGGGTAGAAGTTCTATTGCCAGCATGCCGCCCATGGACCAGCCGGCCACGAAATCGGCCTTTGGAATGGCATTTTCGGCCAGCACGTTCGCGCTGGTCAGAATCTGTACGTCAAAATCCGCCGCAAGCAGATCCGCCAGCGGTTGCATGGCATCGGCCTCGTGTGCCCATGCTGTGATTATGATTAGCGAGGGGTTCACGGTGCTTTGATGTTAAAACCTGTAATTTTAATCCGAACCCGGCGAGTTTCTCGACAGAAGGGTTTTTAATCGCTAGTTTGATGTTCATGAAAAAAAGCTGGTGTAAAGATGACCTGATCCATTTTACGCCTCAGCACGAGGCGTTGCTCGCAATTGATTCGGACGGCTGTGTGTTTGACAGCATGACGATTAAACAACGCATTTTTCATGACGGGATCATCAATTTCTGGGGGTTGGGAGCGGTTGAGGCGGAGTTTCGACGGGTGGCGGAGTGGACGGCGCTTTTTTCGCCGTGGCGGGGCCTGAACCGGTTTGAGCTGCTTCTCCGGATTTTTCAAAATATGCAGAATCCGCCGGATATCCGGTCTCTGGAAAATTTTGTCTCTTCAGGGGTGCCGCTGAGTGAGAGCGAGCTGGCAAACGTTGTTGCGGCAACCGGCGACCCGGAGCTGGAGCGGGCGCTGGAATGGAGCCGTGCCGTGAACGTTGAAATCGCGGCGATCCCCGAAATGCCGGTATTTGATGGAGTTTTCCAGACCCTGGAAAAAATTCGCGGCATGGCCGATTCGATCGTTGTTTCGCAGACCAACGAGGCGGCGCTGGTCCGCGAGTGGGCCCAGGCCGGGCTTGAAAAATTTATCGATGTGATTGCGGGTGCGGAGCTCGGTTCGAAGGTGGAGTCGCTCTCCACCGCCATGAAGGGCCGCTATTCTGCGGAGCGCACGCTGATGGTCGGCGATGCCCCCGGCGATTTGGAAACCGCCCGGGCAACCGGCGCACTGTTTTTCCCGATTATTCCCGGCGATGAGACGGCCAGCTGGATTGAACTCCGTGAACAGGGGCTTGACCGGTTTTTGACCGGGGCGTTCAGTCCGGCGTATCAGGAGGATTTGATTGCCCGCTTCAACACGGCGCTTTCGCCGGTTCCGCCGTGGAGTGCATCCCGTCAAGCCGCGGCTTGCGGCTGCCAGGCCGCGTCGAGCAGTTTGATCAACTGATTTCCGACGGTGCTGTCCGGCGCCTCCAGAAGCAGTTCGCGGTTGCGGGGGTCATTCATGGTTTTGGCAATGGTACGCAGCATGTCGAGTTGAGAGTTGTCTTCCCCGGACGGTGTCAGCAGAAGAAAAATAAAGTGTACGGGCAGCCCGTCGGGCGCGTTCCAGTCAATTCCGCCGGTTGACCGTGCGAAGGCCAGACGGGGCGTAGCGATTTGTTCCATACGGGCGTGAGGAACCGCCACACCGTATCCCAGCGCGGTTCCCATGAGTTCTTCCCGGTTGAGCACTGCCGCCGAGGTTTCCTGCGGGTCGAGCCCGGCGCCCGCATGACCGCAAAGGGCGAGGATGGCTTCATCACGGGTCCGGGCGGGCAGTGCCGAAAGGATGTTTTCCGGCGACAGCGACGCGGCAGGACGGGATGTGCGGCCGCGCTTCAAGGCGAGCTTCATCCACGGGCCGACCAGAACCGAGGAAAGCACTGCACTGACGATAATGGCCACAAAGACCGGCGGCGTAATCACGGCGTATTCCATCGCAAGAATTCCGATGACAATCTGCATTTCTCCGCCGGGTGTATGGGCGGCGGAAATCAAATGACGGTTGGACTTGGGGTGGCGGGTCAGGCTGGTTCCGATCCAGGCACCGGCAAAACGCCCAACGACACCCACAACGAGCATGAAAGCGGTCAGCGGCAGATCGAGTTCTTTCAGGAAATCGATTTTCAGTCCGATTGAGGCAAAGAACAGCGGAACGAGCAGCGCTTTAACCATCTGGGAGATGGTTTGACGGGTGTTTTCGGAAAGATGCCGCGATTCGCCTGCCATAATCCCCGCGATAAAAAAGCCGAACAAGGCGTGAATACCGATCGCCAGTGTGACGGCTCCGGCGGCCATGCCGAGGATAAAAATCAGCGTAAGAGAGGAGCCCGGCTGCGGAAGCTGAAAGCGATTAATGCCGTTCAGGGCATGATCGGTCCATTTTCTGCCCAGGGTAAAACAAAACAGGGTGAACGCGGCGGTGGCGGCAATGATCACCGGAATCTGCATCAGGTTCATGCTTCCGCCGGTGGCAAAGCTGAGAATAACGGCGAAGACAAGCCATCCGGCTATATCGTTGATCGTCAGCGCGCACATGGTCAGCAGACTGGCATCGCTGCGGTAGATTCCGAGATCCTGAAGAATACGGGCTGTGACCGGCAAGGCACTGATGGTCATGATGGTGGCGATAAACAGACTGAAAATCAGCCGTCCGCTGCCCGCGCCGATATAGCTTTCGGGTAAAAACCAGGTCGGAATAAAGGCAATACCCATCGGCAGGATCAGATCCATCAGCGAGATGGTTAAGGCATCGCGGCGCTGCCGCAGTGCGGCGGTCAGATTGGTGTCGAGCCCGGCATCGAGCAGAAAAAAGAGGATGCCCAGCCAGGCAACGGTTTCCAGCATGTTTTGCTGCATGGCATCGTGCGGGAATACCGCGGCATGCAGACCGGGCAGGAGCCGCCCGAACAGCGTCGGACCGAGCAGAATACCAACGAGAATTTCACCGGAAATGGCGGGCTGTCCGATTTTACGAAGCAGCAGACCGGCAATCCGCGACAGACCGAGCAGAAGGCTGACCTGAACAAGAAAGATCAAAATCATATGTTCATCAAGATAATGCCTCCGAATCGGGATATCATCTTTATTATCGGCCTGTTTTCAAGGGGAAATCGAAAAGGTGAAGCAAATGATTCCCGGCCTGTCTTTTAATGGACGGCCGTTGATTCAGCTGCCGACAAGACTGCAGGCAAGGAGAATGAACTATGTTTCCCGTTACTGATCCGGTTCTTGTTTTCACGATTTTGGCGCTGGTCATTCTGATTGCGCCGGTTTTTTATGAAAAATGGCGCATTCCGGACCTGGTGCTGCTGCTGGGATCCGGCGCACTGCTGGGCCCGAACGGTCTGCATGTGCTGGAACGCGGCTCTGCTGTTACGCTGCTCGGTTCAGTCGGAATGATTTTCATCATGTTTCTGGCCGGTCTGGAAATCGATTTGTACCGGTTTTCTCGCAGTTACAAAAAGAGCATCGTATTCGGTCTGCTGACGTTTATTATCCCGCAGACGCTCGGAACGCTGGCCGGCCTTTACATCCTGAAGATGGATCTAAAAACCTCGCTGCTGCTGGCCAGTATGTTTGCCTCGCACACATTGCTGGCCTATCCGCTGGCCGGACGGCTCGGCATCGCCCGCAGCGAGCCGGTCGCCATCACCGTCGGCGCAACTATGATTACCGACACGCTGGCACTGCTTGTACTGGCCGTTATAGCCGATTCTGCCCGCGGAATCGCGTTAACCTTCGGGTTCTGGGCGACGATTGTGTTCGGAATGACCACGTTGACCCTTTTGATTCTGAAGGTCGTTCCGTTTATCTCCCGCTGGTTTTTCCAGCGGGTGTCCGAAAAAAGCAACGCCCAGTTTCTATTCGTCATGGTGGTTCTGTGCGGCGGATCGTACCTCTCGCATTTTGCGCGAGTGGAACCGATTGTCGGCGCGTTTTTGACGGGAGCAGCCTTTAACCGGCTGATTCCGGAACACAGCCCGCTGATGAGCCGGATAACGTTTGCCGGGAATACCCTGTTTATTCCCTTCTTTTTGATTTCGGTCGGAATGCTGGTGGATTTCCGCCTGATGCTGTCCGGAACGCGGAGCTGGCTGGTTGGGTCCACGATGGTGGCGATGGTGGTAGTGAGCAAATATATCGCGGCGCAACTGTCCGGACGGATATTTGGTTACAGTCGCGCCGCCGGACAGGTTATGTTCGGGCTGAGTGTTGTACAGGCCGCCGCCACGCTGGCTGCCGTCATGATCGGGCACCAACTTAAGATTTTTGATGATGCGGTGCTCAACGGCGCGATCGCGATGAT
>JALOTS010000189.1 GCA_025457785.1 Pontiellaceae bacterium
CGTCGTCGCCGCAACCGGCTTTAACGGGTTTCACTTCGCCGACGAGGCGCTGCCGCCAGAGCTGCTCGACGGCCTGTGCGACGAAATTCTGCGCCGGGGTCTGCGGGTCGAATGGTGGGGAAACCTTCGCTTCGAAAAACGGTTTTCCTCCGCGCTGGCTGCAAAAATGGCCGCCGCCGGATGTATCGCCGTCACCGGCGGACTGGAAACCTGCTGCGACCGCACCTTGCAACTCATGCGCAAAGGCATCACCGTCGCAGGTGCGGAAGAGGCGCTGGCCGCGTTTTCGGATGCCGGCATTCTGACGCACGCCTATCTCATGTACGGCTTTCCGACGCAGACGCTGGACGAAACCTTCCATGCCTTGGAAACGGTCCGCCGCCTGATGGACGGCGGGCTCCTGCATTCCGCCTATTGGCACCGCTTCGCGCTCACCGCGCACAGCGAAATCGCCCGCGAACCGGACCGCTTCGGAATCCGGCTGCTTCCGGAAGACCGGCGGGGGTTTGCCCGCAATGAAATTCCGTTCGATGGACGGTTTGACTATGATCTCGATGCGGTCGGCGAAGCGCTCCGCACGGCCACCTATAACTATCAGCTCGGCACCGGGTTCGATGTGCCGGTCAGAGATTGGTCGGGGTGAGGGAAAGTTTTGATGAATTCGAAAAACAGTGAAAAGTTAAGCAGGATCTATGACGGATTTGCCGACGGCTATGACCGGGGGAGAGATGCCTTTGATAACACAGCGCAGCTTCACCGGCTGACGGAAGGACTCCCGGAGGATGGCGCAGACATTCTGGATGCCGGCTGCGGGTCAGGATATCCGGTGCTGCGTTTTTTTGCGGATCGGGGGCATCGTGTAACCGGCAGCGACATCTGCCCCGCAATGCTGGCGCTTGCCGCCCGCCGGGTTCCGGAGGCGCGGCTGGTGCAGGCTGACACGGCGACGCTGGATTTTCCGGACGGATCGTTTGATCTGATCACTTCATTTTATTCCCTGTTTCATCTGGATATGGGCGCACAGGAACGGGCGTTTGCCGGATTCTTCCGCATGCTTCGCAGGGACGGAACTGCTTATTTTACGTTGGCATCGGAACAGTACACCGGCCGTCCGGTGTTCAACGGAACCAAAGAGTTTGCCGGTGTAGAGCTTCCCTACAGTCATGTTACTCCGGAGGCGTATCGCAAAATGCTCGAGAAAGCCGGATTTTCAATCGTTGAAACGGAACTGTTGTCCATTGGCGGAGAAACCATGCTTTGGGTTTTCTGCAAAAAATAGATTTTGCGTTGTTGAATTTGCTTGCGGCTCCGCCGCCTGTGATTGACTCCATTCGCAAAATCTCTATATTCAGGGCTCATTTTCCAAACCTTGAAAGGATGCTGCCATGAAAAAATTGACGATTCGTGATGTAGATGTATCAGGCCGCCGGGTTCTGATGCGTGTGGATTTCAACGTGCCGGTTAAAGACGGCAAGGTGGGCGACGACACCCGCATTACCTGCGCGCTGCCGACCATTAAGTATGTGCTCGAAAAAGGCGGTTCACTGGTGCTGATGAGCCACCTTGGACGCCCGAAGGGCAAAGGCTACGAAGCGGATTTCAGCATGAAACCCGTTGCCGCCCGTCTGGAAGAGCTGCTAGGCAAGCCGGTGAAGTTCGGCACCGACTGTATCGGCGCGGAAACCATCGCTCAGGCCAAAGCGCTCAAAGCCGGCGAGATTATGGTGGTCGAAAACACCCGCTTCTATAAAGAAGAGGAAGGCAAAGCCAAGCTGGCCGACGATGCCACCGACGAACAGAAGAAAGCCGCCAAGGCCGAAATGAAGGCCAAACAGAAAGAGCTCGCCAAGAAGCTTGCAGAACTGGGCGACGGCGAAATTTTCTGCAACGATGCCTTCGGTTCCGCACACCGCGCTCACGCTTCGACCGCGATTGTCTGCCAGTTCTACAAAAAGAACGTCGCCGGCTTCCTGATGGAAAAAGAAATTGATTACCTCGGCAAGGCGCTCGAATCTCCGGAAAAACCGTTTGTTGCCATCATCGGCGGCGCAAAAATCTCCGGCAAGATCGATGTGGTAACCAGTCTGATGGACAAGTGCGATGCCATCCTGATCGGCGGCGGAATGGCCTATACCTTCTACAAAGCGCAGAACATCAAAACCGGCAACTCGCTGGTCGAAGACGACCGCATTGAAATGGCCAAAGACATTCTTGAAAAGGCGAAGGCCAAAGGGGTCAAACTGATGCTGCCGGTTGACAATATCGTGGCGGACAAATTTGATGCCGCCGCCAGCACTAAGGTGGTCGGCGAAAACATTGACGACGGCTGGATGGCACTGGATGTCGGCCCGAAAACGGTCGCACTCTATTGCGCCGAAATTGCCAAAGCCAAGACCGTGGTCTGGAACGGCCCGATGGGCTGCTTTGAAATGGCACCGTTCGCCAAGGGTACCTTTGCGGTCTGCCAGGCAGTGGCGGATTCCGACAGCGTCAGCATTATCGGCGGCGGCGACAGTGTCAGCGCGGTCAACCTGAGCGGCCTGTCCGACAAGATGACTCACATCAGCACCGGCGGCGGCGCGAGCCTTGAGTTCCTCGAAGGCAAGCAGCTCCCCGGCGTAACAGCCCTGACGGACAAATAAATCTGTCGTGCTGAATCAAAAAGCCTCCCCGCAAAACGGAGAGGCTTTTCTGTTTCAGGAATCGTGTCAGCCCTGCGAAAATACATAAAAAAGCTCTGCCCGCAGTATGCAGGCAGAGCTTCCTGAGTCTGTCAGGGGAAGTGACTTACATCATGTCGCCCATTCCGCCCATTCCGCCGGGCGGCATGGCCGGCGCTTTCTTTTCCGGCAGATCGGTGATCATGCATTCGGTCGTCAGCAGCAGGCCCGCAATGCTGGCCGCGTTCTGCAAAGCAGAGCGGGTCACCTTGGTCGGGTCGATGATGCCGGCGGCGATCATGTCCACATATTCACCGGTGGCTACGTTGTAGCCGTTGTTGCCCTTGGCTTTCTTGACATCCTGAACCACGATAGCCCCTTCGATACCGGCGTTATCCACGAGCTGGCGGAGCGGAGCTTCGCAGGCTTTACGGACAATCTGGGCGCCGATGGCTTCGTCGCCTTCGAGTTTCAGGCTGTCAATGGCTTTCTGAGCGCGAATCAGGGCAACGCCCCCGCCGGGCACAATACCTTCCTTGGCGGCTGCGCGGGTTGCGTGCAGCGCGTCTTCAACACGGGCTTTCTTTTCCTTCATTTCGGATTCAGTCGCCGCGCCGATGTTCAGAACCGCCACGCCGCCCGAAAGCTTCGCCTGACGTTCCTGCAGTTTTTCGCGGTCGTAGTCCGAGGTCGTTTCTTCGATCTGGCGTTTGATCTGATCGACGCGGGCGTTGATATCCACCTTCTTGCCGGCACCGTCAACGATCACGGTTTCGTCTTTGCTGACGCTGACGCGTTTGGCGCGGCCAAGGTCGGCCAGCGTAACACTTTCGAGCTTGATCCCGAGATCTTCGGTGATGAATTTTCCGCCGGTGAGAATGGCCACATCTTCCATCATCGCTTTGCGGCGGTCGCCGAAGCCCGGCGCCTTGACGGCGCAGACATTCAGAGTGCCGCGCAGTTTGTTGACAACCAGTGTTGCCAGCGCTTCGCCTTCAACATCTTCCGCGATGATCAGCAGCGGCTTGCCGCTCTTGGCCACGTTCTGAAGGAGCGGGAGCAGGTCCTGCAGGTTCGACACTTTCTTTTCGAACAGCAGAATGTAGGGGTCTTCCAGTTCGACTTCCATGGACTCTGCGTTGGTTACGAAGTAGGGAGAGAGATAGCCTTTATCGAACAGCATGCCTTCCTTGACTTCGAGGCTGGTTTCCATCGATTTGGATTCTTCGAGGGTGATCGGGCCGTCTTCGCCGACTTTGGCCATGGCCTGAGCGATCATCTTGCCGATTTCGGTGTCGCCGTTGGCGGAAATTGTTCCGACCTGAGCGAGTTCTTCGGTGGACTTGGTCTTTTTGCTCATCTTGGCGAGCGCGTCAACCAGGGCTTCGGACGCTTTATCAATACCGCGTTTCAGGCTCATCGGATTGGCACCGGCGGTGACGTTCTTGAGACCTTCGCGATAAATCGCTTCGGCCAGAACGGTGGCGGTGGTGGTGCCGTCCCCGGCGATGTCGCTGGTTTTGCTGGCGACTTCACGAACCATCTGGGCGCCCATATTTTCAAAGGGATCTTCCAGTTCAATTTCCTTGGCAACGGTCACGCCGTCTTTGGTCACGACCGGTGAGCCGTATTTTTTATCGATTACCACATTGCGGCCTTTCGGGCCGAGGGTGACTTTCACTGCTTTGCTCAGTTTTTCCACGCCCTTGAGCATTGCGTCGCGGGCATCTACATCATATTTCAACTGTTTGGCCATAATTCTTTCTCCTCTTTTTCAGCCGATCACTGCCAGAATGTCTTCTTCCCGCATGATCTGATATTCTTTACCGTCCATTTTCACTTCGGTTCCGCCGTATTTCGGCATAAGAACCGTGTCACCTTTTTTGACATTGAAGGGAATGACTTTGCCGTTGTCGTCCAGCTTGCCGGTTCCCAGTGCAATCACTTTGCCTTCCTGCGGGCGTTCTTTCGCGGTGTCAGGAATAATGATGCCGCCTTTTTTCATTTCGGCTTCTTTAATCGGTTCGACCAGTACGCGGTCGCCTAACGGTTTAATGTTCATGAATCTATCTCCTTCTTTTGTGTGGTTATCGTTTAGTTGTTACGGGTTGTCCGTCCGGAGCTGATCCGGCATCTGCCGGTTCACTTTGACGGATAACCGATAACTAAAATCACTTCTTCTTGTCGTCATCCATCTTGTAATCGGCATCGATCACGTCGCCATCAGCCTGCTTTTCGCCGCTGGGCTGTTCCTCATCGGCCGGCTGCTGCGCCTGAGTCTGCTGCGACTGCGCGTGGGAATACATTTCGGTTGCAGCCGCCTGCATGACTTCGTTCAGTTTTTCCATGGCCGATTTGATCTGTTCGTCGTTGTCGCTCTTAAGTGCTTCTTTGACGGGCTCCATTGCAGCTTCAACGGCCGCCTTTTTGTCAG
>JALOTS010000190.1 GCA_025457785.1 Pontiellaceae bacterium
TAAAAGATAGGACTGACACTTGCGCCTGTCGGGGCCGTCTCTGTGATAGCGAGTCCATTCAGAAAAGGTTGAAAGATAACACTTTCCGTGAAATATCATCATTTTATAGGACTGACCCCTTCGCTGACTTCGCCTTCTTTACCCTTCTTTGACCCCTTCTCTTGTTCATAATTCCATACGAAAGGACCGTACTCAGGGGGGCCCTTGCTCAACGAACTCGATCGCGCATCGAACATTTCAATATCAAAGGACGCTTTCTTGTGAAGTAGCGTGAACTTTTGCCGTGTTAAATCGCATTGATATATAAATAACACATTTTCTTGCCACAACACATGCCCTTCTAAAGGCTCCTCCCGACAACTCTTATCCAGATACATTACGGTTCCACTTATGATCAAGTCCTTTAAGCCATCACCATTAATATCAACAAGCTCAATGTCCAGAGCATCGTTTAAATATCGTGCTCTGTCCCAATTCGAGCTATACGTGTAAAAATTCTGCCCACCGAGAGTGATTCGATTGCCGAACGTTTCTTTTTTTACTCGAAAAACCTCAACGCTCCATTCATCCGACAAATCAACCCACTCATATGTATTATAAGTCCCATAAGGACCAGTCTCACCTGCGATACCGATCGGGACATCTGCTCTTTTTTTAAATTCCCCTATTGAATTCATTGGCAATACCACGGTGCATGTGAACAACAACGTAACACGACCACACGAAAACAAAAAAGAGAGCAGGACGTCCAAACACAACTCCGTTTTTGCTCTGAAATATTCAAGATTTCTTATTTTCATAAAAACTCCATAATTATCAGTTACCTTTAGACTTCTCAGGCTCAGACTCAGATTTGGGCTTTAAGAGTTTTTCTACTTCCGTTCTCTGGACATCTAGCGCCGTTCTATCAGCCGCCCTCGCTGCATCTATACGCACTATTTCAGCGTCATAGACTTTTTTAGTATCCGGACAAGGATTGGCATTGTAATTATCGAGAGCTTTTACATATTCGCCACGTTCGCCAACATATTTTTCGATATGTTTTTTTTCTGCCGTTATGTAATCCTCAACTTGCTTCACCGCTGCATCATTCTTTTCTTTCGATTCGGTTATACGGATTATTCTGCCATCAATTTTGTTTAACGCCGTAGCCACCTCGTTATGGACACTGACGTAATCTTTTAAATGAGTTTTCTCATGTTCTTCCGTTTTTATTTGATCATTAGCTTTTCTTGATATTACAATTAAAGGGCTCGCTCCCCCATTTATTTGAATTCCACCAAGGCAATCTATCATATGTTTACAAACGAAACCCGGAGAAAAAACACCCTCTTTCCCGGGTGGAACATGCGCTTCAGCACACTTAGCATCCACTATTGATTGTCTCTGATTTCGCAAGATGGTCACCTCCTGCTCCGAAGTGAGATCCACCATTAACCCAAACGCATCAAAACGCGTAATCGGATTGCAATGCACATAACAGTAAATATTCGGTCCATCACCATACCCAATTGGGTCGCGGGTCGTATAGGTGCCGGTGACAAGATCCCGGTAACGGCGGCCATCATTTGCGAGCCCAAGACCTTTCTCTTCTTCCTTGGTATTGGCTTTCTGGCGGTCGGGGTCGGAGCCCCATTCGTAGGGGCGCGTGCCGTACGCTTCGTAGAGGGCGAAACTTGTCAAAGAACCATTTTCATCAGACCGCGCGATTACATCACCTCGGTGGTTGGCGTGCGAGAATAAAAGTTCCGAGTTTCGAGTTTCGGGTGTCGAGCCGGTCCATTTGATGGAGTAAACCATGCCGCCGACTCCGCCGCCCATGCCTTCTCCACGGATGTATTCCGTGGAGAGCTTCACAGGAACCCCGCATAACCATGTGGTCGCAGCCTCAGGCAGATAGCCTTCACCGATACAGTTGCCGCAATCCCCGTTTATACCATAACAATCCGGACAGGCTCCTAACCCGTCGCAGGAATCACACCGGCAATGGGGACAAATTCCATCCCCGCAGAGTTCGCAGCCGCTTCCGTTACAGTTGCGGCAGATGCCCGTGTGGTTTCCGGCACATTGTGCACACCCATTGTAGCCAAGGTTTCCGCAACCCGGGCAAAGCTCAGTTCCACCGCATGTTACACAATTTCCGCTACCTGAACAGACCGGACAAACCGTGCCCGCCATGTCGTATTCCTGGATGGAGAGGCCGCCGTCGAAGACGCAGAAGTTGGTTTCGTTGGGGACAGAGCGATAGATGCGGCGTTGTCAGGGTCGTCTCTGGGTTAGCGAGTCCATTCAGAAAAGGTTAAAAGATAGGACTGACACTTGCGCCTTGCAAAACGCACGACCTTCGGCATCTGAAACCACCTTTCCGGATTATACCCGGCAACACCGGGCAGATTTTTTACGAAGGTGGAAATTTCTACCGCGCTCCGGAATCTGTCAAGAAAATCACTACATTTTTTTGCAGTTTAAAATGAACCGCTTTTTTCGATTGTCCGGCCCGCCCGCCGTGCTACATTGTCCGTCTTTTTAAAAACGGAGAATTTTATGGCAGAAAAAAAGAGCGCATACGCAGAAGCCGGTGTCGATATCGACGTGATGATGAACTCCCTTCAGCGGATTAAAAAAGATGTAAAATCAACCAATATCAAAGGGGTCGTCAGTGAAATCGGCTCCTTCGGCGGACTCTTCCAGTCCCCCGGAAAAGAATTTCTGCTCGTCGCCAGCACGGACGGTGTCGGCACAAAACTCAAAGTCGCCCACATGGCGGGCAAACACACCACAGTTGGACAGGATCTGGTCAACCACTGTGTAAACGATATTCTTGTGCAAGGGGCCGCCCCGCTCTTTTTCCTCGACTACCTCGGAACCGCCGCCCTTTCCGGAAAAGTGTTTGAAGAGGTTATTTCCGGACTCTGCAAAGCCTGCCGCGAAAACGGCTGCTCCCTGCTTGGAGGTGAAACCGCAGAAATGCCCGGACTGTATCCCAAAGGCGAATACGACCTCGTCGGAACGATTATCGGACAGGTTGAAAAAAAGAAAGTGATCACCGGGAAAAGCATCCGCAAAGGCGATGTCATTATCGGTCTGCCCTCCAGCGGACTGCAAACCAACGGCTATTCGCTCGCCCGCAAAGTTATTTTTGAAAAAGCCGGTAAAACCCTGAAGGATCTCGTCCCCGGCACCAAGCTGACCTTCGAAAAGGCATTGCTGGCCGTCCACCAAAGCTTCCTCAAGCCGGTCACCGCCCTGATGAACAAAGTACAGGTACACGGCATGGCGCATATCACCGGCGGCGGGCTGGTTGATAATGTTCCGCGCGTTCTGCCAAAAACAGTGGATGCCGTCTTTGACCGCTCGACCTGGGAAACGCCCGCGATTTACCAGTTCATCGAAAAAGAAGGCGCTGTTGATCATGAAGAGATGTACCGCGTCTTTAACATGGGCATCGGCTATGTCATCATCGTGCGGGCCGCCGATGAAAAACCCGCGCTGGAAACGCTGAAAAAGGCCGGACAGAAAGCGCTCGTTATCGGCCGCGTTGAAAAAGGGACGGGACAATCGGTGCTGATTAACTAAAGCCCCCGGCAGGCTTGCAGCCGGGTTTTTATTCCGCGTGCCGAGAAGATCGAATCCACCGGTTTCAAGGTTTCCTGCAACCGGCGGCGCAGTTCTTCTTTGATCGGCGCAGACTGTTTAAAAATCAGATCCGCCTTGTGAAAATCGAGCAGGCCGATGTCACGGATTTCCGGTTTCAGATAAATGTGAGGCGGATTGAATTTCTGGTGATAACTGATCAGGGAGGCCTGCACGATTTCGAAGCTGCCGATAACCGTTTCAAAAAAGGTTGGACGGCTGTTTTCGCCGATGGAACGGATTCCGCCGACATCCACGGCGATCACGACATCACATTCGTTTTGAATCAAATCGTACGGAAGCGGATTGACGATACCACCATCCAGCAGCAGGCGGCCATTCAGTTCAACCGGGGTAAAAACGCCGGGTATCGCAATGCTGGCACGCACCGCCGAGAGCAGATCGCCGGAGTTAAAAACCACTTCGGATGCATCGCCGTAATCCGCGGACGTGACCGTCAGCGGGATTTTCAGATCCTCGAAGGTTTCGTATTTAATATAATCCGAGAGAAATCTGATAATCTTCTCTCCCTTGAATAATCCGCTGCGATCAAACGACGGATCAAACAGGGCCGCCCAGCGGCGCAGGTCGTGACGGTTTAGAAACCCATGTTTTTTTTCGGGCCGCGGCGTCTGCCATTCGTGAACCAGTTCACGGATTTCTTTGCCGGACAGTCCGGAGGCATACAGCGCTCCCATTACGGCACCGATGCTCGTGCCGGAGATTTTACAGGGACGAATGCCGAGTTCATCCAGCGTTTCAAGCACCTGAATATGCGCCAGTCCGCGCGCACCGCCGCCGCCCAGGGCCAGCCCGATCTTCAGAACCTTCGTTTTTTTTTGAAACAGTTTCATAAACCGCCTTCTGCCCGGGCCCGACTGCAATCCGATCAGTGCAGCTCGATTCCAAAATAGGATTTCGCATTGTTGAAACAGATGTTTTCGACCATTGGACCGAGCAGATCCATATCGTTCGGGATTTCACCGTTTTCCACATCGGCGCCAATCAGGTTGCACAGGATGCGGCGGAAATACTCGTGGCGCGGATAGGAAAGGAAGCTGCGCGAGTCGGTCAGCATGCCGATGAACCGGCTGAGCAGGCCGAGCGAAGAAAGCGTGTTTAACTGCTTTTGAATCCCGTCCTTTTGGTCGAGGAACCACCAGCCGGAACCGAACTGAATCTTGCCGGGACAGGAGCCGTCCTGATAATTGCCGGTCATTGTCGCCAGCAGCTCGTTATCGCACGGGTTACTGTTGTAGAGAATGGTTTTTGCCAACTGATTCGTATGATCTAAACGATCAAACAGCCGGACAAAACCGGACCCGTGACGATAGTCCGCAATGGAATCGAAGCCGGTGTCCGGCCCCAGCTTTGCAAACAGACGGCTGTTTGTGTTACGGAACACGCCGACATGAAACTGCTGCGCCCAGCCACGGGAGTGGTTCATCCGTCCGGCTTCGTAGAGAAACACCGCCTCGAATTTTTCACGTTCTTCGAGAGAAACCGGACCGCCCGTCATCGCCTTTTTAAAAATTGCATCGAGTTCTGTGCATGAGGCATCCGCCGCCGGAACATAAGACACCCCGTGATCCGACAACCGGCAGCCGACCGAATGGAAAAACGCGTGCCGAAGTTCAACCGCTTCGATCAATGAGGTAAATCCGTTAATCCGGATACCGGATGCGTTTTCCAGAGTCTGGATATATTTTTTCCAGAGATTGGAATCGGACAGGTTCATCGCTTTATCCGGGCGGAACGTCGGCAGCACCTTGATCTCAAACCCGTCGGCGGCAATCTGCTGATGACATTCGAGCGAATCCGCCGGATCGTCAGTGGTGCAGACCAGCTTAACGTTCATTTTCCGCATGAGATTCCGGGCCGAAAATTCCGGCGAACGCAATTGAGCGGAACAGGTGCTGTAGATTTCATCGGCGGTTGACGGGCACAGCAGCGAAACGACTCCGAAATAACGCTGAAGCTCCAGATGCGTCCAATGGTAGAGCGGATTACGAACAGTCTGCGGAACGGTTTCGGCCCATTTTTGGAATTTTTCGCGCCACGGAGTGTTTCCGGTGCAGTATTCCTCATGCACGCCGTTGGTGCGCATCGCCCGCCATTTGTAATGGTCGCCGCCCAGCCACATTTCACCGAGATTATCATACCGCTTATCGTCGGCAATTTCTCTGACCGGCAAATGGCAGTGATAATCATAGATCGGCATTTTCGCGGCATGGTCGTGGTACAACCGCTGCGCGGTTCCGGTTTCCAATAAAAAATCCGCATCCATAAATTTTTTCATTCGGTTTCCTTTTCTTTTCTTTTACTGAGTCCGTTTTTTTACCGGATTCATAAACGTCGCTTTTTGAACTTCTTCCGCTTTAATCAACCCGGTTTGAACGGGCAGCCAGAGAGAAACAGCGGGAACGTAGGTAATTACCATCAAGGCGACAATCATTGCGCCGAAGAACGGCAGCATGGTTTTGGTTACTTTGGCGATCGTGGTTTTGCCGATCCCGCAGCCGATAAACAGGCAGGTTCCGACCGGCGGCGTACAGAGGCCGATGCAAAGGTTGGCAATCATGATCATCCCGAAATGAATCGGGTGCATTCCAAGGGCGGTGACAACGGGCAGGAAAATCGGCGTAAAAATCAGTACCGCAGGGGTCATATCCATAAACGTGCCGACAAACAGGAGCAGCAGGTTGATCGTCAGCAGAATCACAATTGGATTATCGGAAAGAGCCAGCAGCGCCGCGCTGACGGTCTGCGGGATGTTGGAGATCGTCATAATCCAGCTCATTCCGGAGCTGGCGCCGATCAGCAGCATGACAATCGCGGTGGTGATGCCGGTTTGCACTAAAAGATCAGGCAGCTCTTTGAATCTGATTTCGCGGTAAACCACCACGGACAGAATGAATGAGTAAACAACCGAAATGGCCGCCGCTTCCGTCGCGGTGAAGATGCCCATCAGGATCCCCCCCATCACAACCAGAATCAGCATCAAGGTCCAATACGCCCGGCGGAAGGTTGTAAAAAGGCCGCAGCAAAGAAGAGAAATCACGACAAAAACAACGGCGCCGATGTTCAGAGAATGTCCGGCGACTGAAACGGAAGCCGGAAGCCATCCGGATTTTCCGGCGATGACTGATAAAATAATTCCGGCGATAATCGCCGTGGCGGCAACCGGTTTCCAGCGCGGCATGTCAATCACCTCGCCGCGGTATCCTGCTCTTACCGACATGATCCCGCCCGTCAGCATGATGAACAGGCCGGTAAGGATTCCGGGAAGGAAGCCGGCCATAAACATCGCGGCGATTGAAACCGAACCGGCCACCACACAGTAAACAATCATGATGTTGCTCGGAGGAATCAGCAGGCCGGTTGTTGCGGAAGTGGTCGTCACGGCGACATTAAACTGAAGGTCGTATCCCTTGCGGTTCATTTCAGGAATCATAAATCCGCCCACCGAGGACACGGCGGCGGCGGCGGAACCGGAAATCGAACCGAACAGCATGCAGGTCAGCGTATTGACATAACCC
>JALOTS010000191.1 GCA_025457785.1 Pontiellaceae bacterium
GAAGGTTCTCGCACATTTCGAGAAGGACTTCTTCTTTCGTCGTCGCTTTAAGCGACGGAATCATCAACTCCGGCGAGGAAAAACGCTCGATGCCGTGTTTTACCGGATCTCCCCAGCGGCGACGCGGTGAATTGCGGGTCAACGGGACATCCGGAGCATAAAGAATGCGGGTGCAATTGGGGCAGCGGTTCAATTCATCGCCGCCGTTAATGCTGTTGACCGTCGTTTTGGTCAGTGCATAACCGCATCCGGAACAGTTCGGTCCGGTGATTGGAACAATGGCCTCGATGTTTTTTTGCAGGAGGCGGTTGAAATGGGTTTTGAGATCCATCGGCAGCTCACCGGCGAGCGCAGCAATGTTTTTATCGAGCTGCTGCAATTGAGGTGCGGAGCGGGAGGCCTGCTGCTGTGCGCGGGCGACGATGAGATCCTGCAACTGAATCAGAAGTTTGATTGTATGTGTCTCTTTGCGAACCATAACGATTCTCCTTTTTAAAAATTTTCCTGAGCTTTTACAAAGGCACTATACAGTTCTTCATAGGTCGTCGTCACAGGAAATTGCGGAAATTCTTCGATTACATTTTTCGGCGGGCAGAACAGAATCCCCGCATCGGCTTCCGAAAGCATGGCCGTATCGTTATAGGAATCTCCGGCGGCGACCACTTTGAAGCGCAACTGGTGCAGTGCCCGGACAGCGTCGCGTTTCTGTTCCGGCATGCGCAGGCAATAATTGACGACGCGGCCCTCTCCATCGATTTCAAGACCATGGCAAAACAGCGTCGGAAAGCCGAGCTGTCGCATCAGCGGCAAGGCGAACTCATAGAAAGTGTCGGAGAGAATCAGCACCTGAAACCGTTCACGCAGCCGATTGAGAAAGTCATGCGCACCGGGCAGCGGCCCCATGCCGGCAATCACCTGCTGAATATCGGACAGTTTTAAAGCGTGTTGTTCCAAAATGCGCAAGCGTTGACGCATCAACAGATTATAATCGGGAACATCCCGTGTCGTGGCACGCAATTCCTCAATGCCGGTACGCTTTGCGACATTAATCCAAATCTCCGGAACCAGCACCCCTTCCAAATCCAAACAGGCCATTTGCATAACTTTTTTCTCCACTTCAAAGCCGCGTCATTTTAAATTCCCATTTATTTATAGCAAAATAATTACGAAACCTTTTTAATGCACCCCCTTGTTACAGATCGACCGGCTCCGGACGCATTTCTGCGATCCGCCCCGGTCATCAGAAATTGGAAATACAGTTCATGCCTTCACTGATTCAAAAAATTGCAGCCCTGTTTAAAAAGCGGGAAACAGATCACCCGTCGCAGGCCGGCAACACCGCCCGTCCGGTTACACAGGCAAGGGAAAAACCCTCTGCAAAACAGCAGCCCGCCGCAAAAGCTCCGCACAGAAAAAACGCCCGTCGCGACGAACACAGGCATCAAAACACGGCGATTGTTCCGGAGTCCGGGAAAAAACCGCCTTCCGCAAAACCAAAAACAGAATGGAATCCGGCCTCATTTCAGGTTGAACCCAGGGAAGGGAAAACCCGCTTCCAGGATATAAATCTGCCGGTTGATATCTTCCACGCCATCGCCGATCTCAACTTTCAATACTGCACCCCGATCCAGGCTCAAATCCTTCCGCTTACCCTCGCCGGAAAAGACATGGCCGGAAAAGCACAGACCGGCACCGGCAAAACCGCCGCCTTTCTGCTCGGCATTCTCACCCGCTTCATGAAAAGCCGGCAGGAAGCGCCGGCGCCCGGAACTCCGAGAGCGCTGATTCTGGCCCCGACACGCGAACTCGCCATGCAGATCCGCGACGACGCTCAAAAACTCAGCAAGTACACCCCTTTCCGCACCATCGCCATCTACGGCGGCATCGACTACGACAAACAGCGCCGCATGCTCGACGAGCCCGTTGATATCATCGTCGCCACACCCGGACGGCTGATTGATTTCACCAACCAGGGCGCCATCAACCTGCGCGAAGTCGAAGTTCTCGTCATCGACGAAGCCGACCGCATGCTCGACATGGGCTTTATTCCCGATGTCCGGAAAATTATCTATAAAACCCCGCCCAAAGAAAAACGGCAGACCCTGCTTTTCAGCGCCACCCTCGACGACGAAGTCATGCGCCTTGCCGCCGCCTGGATGGTTGACCCGGGTCGAATTGAAATTGAACCCGATCACAACGCCACCGAACTCATCGACCAGCAGGTTTATCTCGTTACCGACGACCAGAAATTCGCCCTCCTCTACAACATCATCAAAAAAGAGGTTGGCGACGGCTCCGCCCTCATCTTCACCAACCGCCGGGATCAGACCGAACGCCTCGCGGATGCCCTCTACCGCCACGGAATCGATTGCGAGATTCTCTCCGGTGCCGTCGCCCAAAACAAACGACAGCGCATTCTGGCCGACTTTAAAGACGGACGCTGCAAACTGGTTGTCGCCACCGATGTCGCGGGACGGGGGATTCATGTGGACGACATCACCCACGTCATCAACTTCAACATCCCGTCGCAGCCCGATGACTATGTTCACCGCATCGGACGCACCGGACGCGCCGGGAAAAAGGGAATTTCCGTCACCTTTGCCTGCGAAAAAGAATCCTTTGAACTTCCGGCGATTGAAGAGTTGCTGGGTAAACACCTCTCCTGCATTCAGCCGGAAGAAGCCATGCTCAAGCTGCCCCCTCCGGTACGCAAACCGCCGCACCGCGAAAACCGCCCGCCGCAAGGCGGGAACGGACGGCGCCCGCCGCCCCGCCGCCCCTCCGGCCCGCACCGAAAAAAATAAACGGCCCGGCAACGGAATACGGCCTCGGGCGGCACCTGTCAGGGAAGAAAAAAAACGTGAATAAGGAAAAAACAGAAGAACATATAATTGGCGCCCGGCTGTCCCGCGCAGCGGCGCCTCTTTTCCTGGCCGGCTCAGATCAGTTGCCGGCCCTTTTTTCCTTTCCTTTTCGTTCCGATACCGCGACTGCCGGAGAAAAGAGTCTCTCTTGACCTCTTATATTTCAGTCGCAACCTATAACACCGGGCTTATAAGAGCCCGGTTATTGGGGATAACTCTTTTCGAGTTCGCCCCGCATGTGGAGCTTCGGGCCGCCCGTATTCCTCAAACAATCATTGACTCCCTGGCGGATATCGTCTGTTTGCAGGAAGTGTTTTCCAGAAGGCATTTACAACGGATAGTCAATGAGTTGTCGGCAACACATCCTTATTGGTCTGCGCCGCGCAGTTGGCGTCCGAAACTGTTCGGCTCAGGACTTGCGATCTTTTCCAGATATCCCGTTATTCAATCCGCCTTCCATTGGTTTCGGGATCAACTTCCCGAGGAGGCGATATTCGCACCAAGAGCATATCTTGCCGCCACAATTGAGACTGCAGGCATCGGACGGATTGAGATCGTCAACTGCCATACAACAGCAGGCGGACCCAGGCATCATCCTGAATCAGAAACAGCGGATCACTGCCGGGCGAATCAGCTCGATGAAGTGATGGACTACATAAAACAGCGGGATTCCTCAGTAATGCATTCACTGATCGCCGGCGACTTGAACTGCGGGCCGGAAGCATCGCCCGAAAATTTTAACAAATTGCTTTCGGGAGGGTTCGCGGATTTGTTTGCCGCCGCCCGTGGCAGCACCGCATTACCCGTGACCTGGGATCCGCAGAATTCACTAAACGTGTCCAGTCCGCACAAGACCTCTCCGCCGCAGCGAATCGATCATGTGCTTTCATATTCGCGGTCGGACCTGCTTGCAGTTGAAGGCAGGCTTTTTGGCATCGAACCTTGTGTAGAACTCGGGGACCGGCGCCCGGTAACGCCTTCCGATCACTATGGCGTGGTGGTTGGCATCAAAATTAACCATGCCGAATCAATTTGAGAACATTCACATGACATCAGAAAGGGAGAAAAAATGAGTATTGAGGGACTTGATAAACAAAAACTTTTTAACGGTTATTTAAACACGCTTACAAAAGCATGGGAAATCTATATGAAAATTGTCGATCTCTCGATTGCTTTATCCGGCGCCACGGCCCTTGTTTTCATCAACTCCATAAAACAAACGGATTGGAATATGTTAGCAAATAAGGGACTTATTATTTACGTGTTCCTTTTTTCCGGGCTGTCCTTGTTTAGCGGTATCCTGTGGAGACTCGCGAGTCAGTACTTTATGGAATATGAAACGATAGGATCACCTCAAATTGCTAAACTTTATTTTGAGATAACAGGAGTTGATCCTGTGACTACAGTGTCACGTAAGACAAAAGGACGCCTGTTTTACGGCTTCTGTTTCAAATTTTTTCCCCTGCCGACGGGTCTGTTTCTGCTCGTATCGTGGGGATTCATATTTAAAGTTTTATTTGGATAACAATGCCTGACCAATTACTGTACCGGATTACAGGGGCGGGTCAGCATTCGTCCGGTTCGTCGGTAACATACAAAAAAACCGGGATAAAGACCGCTGGACTTTCATATGTTTGAGGTTCAGAGTTTTGACCGCCAACAGGAGAATCATTTTAACCGCGAAAGAGCGCAAAGAGAAACGCAATAACCGATAACAAATAACTGATGTACTGATAACCGCGTAACCGCCATGACACCGAAAGTCTATATCGAAACCAGCGTCATCAGCTATCTGACGGCCCGTCCCACCAATGATCTCTTGGCATCGGCCTGGCAGAATGCAACCTGTAATTGGTGGGAAAAAATCGGAAAAATGATTATGAACTGGTCACTTCCGCGCTTGTTCGCGAAGAAGCGGCAAAAGGAAATCCAGAGGCAGCAGCTCGTCGATTGGATGTGCTGAGGAATATTCCGAACCTTACAATGTGCGATGAGATTACGGAATTAACCAAGGTTCTTGTTCTAAAAGGGGCACTTCCTGAAAAAGCAACGGATGATGCCATGCACGTTGCCTTTGCTTCCTATCACAACATCGATTACCTTCTCACTTGGAATTGTCGCCATATTGATAATGCAGCAAAGAAACCGCTGATTCGCGAGTTGTGTGCAAAGCAGGGGTGGAAATGTCCGGAAATTTGTACCCC
>JALOTS010000192.1 GCA_025457785.1 Pontiellaceae bacterium
CGCATCTGACTGGAACCGCCCGGTGCGGACCCGCATGCCGGGTGGTGTGGCACCTGTGGCTGGCTGAGAAACCCTCAGTCAGTCACGGGGAGCCGATTATAAATTCAGGAATATCATGTTGGTTATAAAGTTTGTAGCTAAATATGCAGGAAGCATTAGAGCAAAATATAACTTCTTCTTTGTTTTACAACATCTCAAAAATAAAAAGTAAATGGGTATAATTATAGCAATGAGTTGAAATAATGGAGCCGAGGGGAATGGAGGGAATAAACACGTCATCGGGATTAGGAATGAAAAGATTAGAAAGCCATAATTATCTGCATATCCCATAGTTTTCCTTTGCTTATCTAACGTCTCAAATGATTTTCGTGAAACGATATTCAGCAATGATACTTTTTGCGAGCAGTTGATTTGAAAATATGCCAAGCGTGTTTCACGTAAATCTCCTGAAGGAAACGGTTCCGACGGAGCGGAACCCTCCCGGGGGAGGGTCGAAGGTTAAAGGCCAGGAAACAGGAGAAAGAGGTCGTTGCGTCACGTTCAACTTTTCCCGTTGAATCTCTCCGTTATTTCCAGACCGTTTTCAATCCTTGGAAACGGGTTATTCGGCGGCTTTGACGGCATCCCAGACGCGGGTGTATTTGTCGTTGTCGGCACCGAGATCGCGGATGACTTCGCTTTTCGCAAGAACCGCCGGGTCAATGAAGATGGCCGGGTTGTCGCGGAATTCCTGGCTGACCAGTTTCTGACCTTCGGTGTTCGGCGAGAGATAGCTGACAAATTCCATGTTTTCGGCGGAATTTTGCGGTTCCAGAATAAAGTTGATAAAGGCGTGTGCCAGTTCCACCTGATCGGCGTTAGCCGGAATGACCATGTCGTCGCTGGCAATGGATGTGCCCTCTTTGGGAACGAGGAAAGCCAGACCTTCGTTTTCGCCCATGGCTTGCAGGATGTCGCCGTTATAGGAATGAACCAGCAGGAACTCGGCGGAGGAGAGTCCGCGCAGGGCTTCTTCCACTTCAAACTTGGCGATGTTTTTCTTCCAGCCGATCAGCACCTGCTGCGCTTCGGCGAGTTCTTTATCGCTGGTGGTGTTCAGGCTGTAACTGAGACTCTTCAGTGCCGCGCCGATGGTTTCGCGCATGTCGTTGAGCAGAGTGCAGCGCTTGGCGACTTCCGGCTTGGCCAGCAGATTCCACGACGGCTCCAGTTCACCCAGGCGGGCTTTGTTATAGCCGATGCCGGTTATGCTGATCATGTAGGGAACACTGACTTCCATTTGCGGGTCCCTTGTGAGTGCCAGATACTGCCGGTCCACGTTTCCAAGGTTTAGAATCAGTTCATGCCTGAGCGGCTGAATCATGCCCTGCTCTTTCATCACGCCGACCATATAGGAGGTCGGCATAATCAGATCATAGCCCTGTGCGCCGGCTTTGAGCTTGGCGTACATCGCTTCGTTGGAGTCAAAGGTGTCAAGCACGATGCGGCAGTTGTGCTGCTTTTCAAAGCGTTTGATCACATCGGGATTCATGTAGTCCGCCCAGGTGTAGATATTCAGGACAGGACGGGAATCGGAGCAGCCGTTGAACAGTGCCGCGCAAAGCGCTCCGAACAGGACTTTTGCTATCATTTTCTTCATTGTATTTTCTCCCTCATTGTGCGGCTGGCGCTCACCAGCACAAACGTGACCAGCAGCAGGATCACCGAGAGTGCATTGATGACGGCCGGCGCGCCGTGTTTCATCATACTGTAGATATGGATCGGCAACGTTGTCGATCCCGGACCGGAAACAAAAAAGGTGATGACAAAGTCGTCGAGCGACAGGGTAAAGGCCAGCAGTCCGCCCGCCGCGATGCCCGGCATAATCAGCGGAAGCATCACGCGGCGGAAGGCCGTCCAATGGCCCGCGCCCAGATCCTGCGCCGCCTCCATCAGCGAAAAATCGAAATCCTGCAGGCGGCTGAGCACCACCATGGCCACGTAACTGATGCAGAACGTGACGTGCGCCAGAAAGATGGTAACCAGCCCGAGCTTAACGTTCAGCGCCACAAAAAACAGGAGCAGGCTCATGCCCATCAGAATGTCGGGAACAATCAGCGGCGAGTAAATCATGCCGTAATGAACCATCTGCAGGCGTGTGCGGTAGCGGTTCAGCGCGAACGCGGCCATCGTGCCGACCACCATTGAAACCAGCGTGGCGGTCGATGCGATAATCAGTGTGTTCTGCAGGGCGTGCCAGATTTGGCGGTCCTGAAACAGCCGCACGTACCAGCGGACCGTGAAACCGTTCCACGGTCCGCCGTAGCGGGAGTCGTTAAACGAGTTCACCGACAGAATAACCAGCGGAAGATAGAAAAACACCAGCACGGCCAGCGTGGTGAAAAAGGGAATACGGCTGCGTTTCATTGCGCGGCCCCCTTCCCTTTTCTCTGCACAACCGGCTGCCGGTAATGATTAACCAGCGTAATCATCAGCGGCACCATCACCGCCAGCGTCAGCAGCGCCGACAGTGCGCTGGCGTGCGGCAGATTACGATCCACAAAAGTGCGCTGGGCGATTTTATTGCCGATCATTTCGCTGCCCGGCCCGCCGACAATATCGGGAATCACATACGAACCGAGCGCCGGAATAAACACCATCAGCAGCGCGGTCCAGACCCCGCGACTGATTCCCGGCAGAAAAATGCGCGTAAAGGCGCGGAACTGCGAAGCCCCGAGATCACGGGCTGCTTCGATGAGTGAATAGTCAAATTTTTCGGCGGCGGCATACACCGGCAGAATGGCAAACGGCAGGTACGTGTAGATGATCACCAGCAGAACGGTAAACGGATTATAAAGCAGCGTGGCATCCGGCGAACAGAGATGTAAAAACACCAGAGCCTGCTTAAGCATTCCCTCCGGATGCAACAGCACTTTCCAGGCAAAAATACGGATTAAAAAATTGGTCCAGAACGGCACAATCACCAGCAGCAGCAAAACGTCGCGGAGGCGCTTCGGAGCACGGGCGATACAATAGCCGCAGGGGACCGCCAGCAACAGGCAGACGACGGTGGAGACCAGGCTCAGCCAGACCGTGCGCCAGATAATGGCCGGATAGTTCGGATTGCGCAGGTCAAACAGTGTGCCGAGCGTCCACCCCTCCCCGATTCCGCCGAACGGTGTGGCTGGTTTAAACGCAATTGCAAAAACGATCAGCGTCGGAATAATGAAGAAAATTAAAAGCCAGAAGAACGACGGACCGGTGATCAGCCCTTCATGCTTTTTCTTTTTTGAGAGAGTTGTCATTCGGGTACAGACTCCTCTTCCATATCGGGCAGCACCAGCAGATTTTCATCTTCGGCCTTATAGCGCTCCAGCATGCAGGAGTCGTCGGCGAACCACGACAGCCAGACGGTTTCGCCCCAGATGATCGGGCGGGTATCGAGCAGATAATGACGGTGCTGCTGGTTGACACCCAGACGGTAATCATCGACCCGAACCCAGTATTTGGTATGCGACCCGAGATAAATCACATCTTCAACGGTACCCTGCACCACGTTGAGACTGGACGCTTCGTCCGGCTTTTCACGCGAGATTTTAAATTTTTCAGGCCGCAGACTCAGATGCACCGCATTCCCCGTTTGAAGTCCCTTATCGTTCCACGCCAGCACATCCGGAAAGCCTTCGATTTTCAGCCGGCAGTATGACCCGTCCAGCACGCCGGTCACGGTCCCGTCGAAGAAGTTGGTGTCCCCGATGAATGCGGCCACAAAACTGCTGCGGGGCGCTTCATAAATTTCGGCAGGCGAACCGATCTGTTCAATACGCCCGCGATTCATCGCCGCAATGCGATCGCTGATGCCCATCGCCTCGCCCTGATCGTGCGTCACATAAACAAACGTAATGCCGACCTCATCGTGAATCGCGTCGAGATCCACCAGCATCCGCTGGCGAAGTTTCAGATCAAGCGCCGCCAGCGGCTCGTCGAGCAGCAGCACCTGCGGACGGTTAATCAGCGCACGGGCAATCGCGACGCGCTGTTTCTGCCCGCCGCTGATTTCGGTCACCTTGCGGCCGGCATAGTCCTCCATCTGAATCAGCTCAAGCATCCGGGAGACCTCTTTATCGATCTCGCCCTTGGTCCAGCGGGCCATACGCGGACCGAAGGCAATATTTTCGCGGATGGTTAAATGAGGAAACAGCGCATAATTTTGAAACACGGTGTTCACCTTGCGTTCATGCGGCGGCAGGCCGGTGATGTCGCGCCCATCGAGGATAATTCGCCCTGCGTCCGGATCTTCAAAACCGGCGCAGCAGCGCAACAGAGTGGTTTTGCCGCAGCCGGACGGACCCAGCAGAGAAAAAATCTCCCCCTTATTGACGGAGAAGGAAACAGAATCCACGGCGCGAATGTCGCCGTAATGTTTTGAAACCCCCTCAAATACAAGAAAATCGGACATGTCACACCGCTCCGGTTCAAAAAAACTGACGAATCTTCTAGTGTAAAAGCCCATCCGTTACAAGCGCCCGCAATAAAAACTTCAACCGGCTTTTTGCGCAGTCAGAGATGGTTCACTCATGAAGCGCTCCAGGGCCGCGGAGCCGCAGTCAAAGAAAGAACGGGATAAAAATAACGGAACGGGGAATAGATACTTCCCTGCTTTCATACTTCGGCACGGTCTTTTCCGCCCGCAACCTGTTCCGCCTGAATTGATTTGATCAAATCTACTTCTGATCGGGATTTACAACGTCTGCCTTCAGCCGGGAAAAAAATTCGAAATCGGTGCATTTCAATTGCGCGCTGAACTGCCAATTCCCGCCGCCCTGAATGACTTTGATCAGAAAATGATTCCACCCCTGCTTTAAGGGAAGCGCTTTGCATTCGATATCACCCGGTATCATCGGCCCGGTTCGCTTTTTTTCAGAAATCAGTTTTCCGTTCAGCCAGATTTTGTGGGCATCGTCGGCCCCGGCAATCAAATCCAGTTTCGGCATATCCGGCTCAACCAGCAGGTCGTCAAGTGAACGCGGGCTCCACAGCCAGAAGCTCAAATAAGCCGCCGCGTTATCCGTCGGCCCGGTTAAATTCCCCGGTATCCATTGCGCCGGCGGTCTTCCATTCGCAGCCGGAACTCTTTTTATTTTCAAGAGGTTTCAGACGGGTTTCGCCTTCAAGAAAATCCTGACTGTACGCCGCCTCAAATGATTCGGCGCCGAATGAACCGCAAACCAGAGCTTTCTTCAGATTTCCATCCAGATCAAAAATGCCGTCACTCGCGGCCATTTCCGCTTTACGAAACGGAACGCCCCCGTTTTTCAACATGGATTGAAGCGTCTGTGTTCCTGTATCGGTTTGATAGAAGGCGGTCATCGTGTTGATCAGGATCCGCCCCTTCCCTGCCGGAGCGATTACAAGCGCAGCGCCGGCGGGTTTGTTTTCGCGCTCGCTTCGAAAAACTTCAGCGGTTTTGATCGATTCCGCGACCCGATTCCAGCGCCGCCAATCGGTATCACACGCCGTCAGAATAATCTGCCCTTGTTCAACAAACGGCCCGGCCAGCCCGTTGGTCATCGCGGGAGTTGTTTGAATTTCACAGAAATAAAAATCCGAATGGTTCAGCCCGGCAACAAGCCGGGCGTTTGTTTTGATCAACAGAGAAGAGGCGCTGCGGTCTGTTACTTCGACCGGATTGGGCAGCAGCCTGTTAAACGCAGCAGCGGTCTGCGGAGTGATGCCCCAGATCCAGAGATCGCCGCCGGCGGCCAGCCGCTGGTTTAATTGCATAACATCTTCCTCCGTAATGGAGTAATTGCCGTCGATAATCGTCAGCGATTTTTTTGCATTTCTGCCGGCATCATCAAACGCGACCCCTCGTGATGCCAGACGGGCTTTTAGTGACGAAGTTTCCGCGCCGAGAAAAACCACGCTTTCATAGGAATCTTCAGGCTTCAGTTCGGGCCGGACTTCCTTTTCGGGCGCTGTCGCCCACGGGGATGGAGCCGGGCCTCCGGGAGCATTGGCATCCCGAATCGCCTCAAACATGGGCCAGGGTTCATACAACGGCAGGGAAGAATCATAGCCGGGATTAAACGTGGAACTGTACGGGCCGATCCGTTCCGGCTGCACACCGGGTTTCCCTTCGACATAGGGTCGGGTCAAAAATATCCCGTCTTCCGCTGTCGGCGGATGGGTTGTGTCTGCCAGTCCTAATGCCAGCGGTTTCATGGAATACCACGCAATGTTAAACACACTGACATATGAAGCCCCCTGTCTGCGCTGCATGGCGATCAAATCGTAACACTCATAAGCCAGTCCTTCCATCCGGCCCAGTTGGGATTCATACGCCCGTTCGCCGTTGTATTTTGAGACCTGTTTCGGGGTTCCGTAATAGGCCATCGAATGTTCACCAACACCCCAGGGCTTCCCTTTGGAACTCCATCTTTTCAGTGCTTTTTCGTCGCCGTAATGCCCGACAACAGTTGGCAGTGTTCCGTCTCCGTCGTCATCGCCATCCCCCGAAATCCAGGGGCGGGACGGATCGAGTTCTTTGCACAATGCAACCCATCGCGCCCACGCTTCAATCTGAGTCGGCATCAAGTCGGGACGTTTAAACACGTTCATGATAATCGGTCGGTTTTCATTGCTCAGGCTCCAGCCGAACACGCTGGGACAGTTCCGGTCGCGCAGAACCAGCCGCTTCAAATGGTCGTCGCTGTAAGTCCAGAACGCATCGGAATCAAACTTCGGCCCTCCGTCACTGGCCCAGTTGGACGTTTCCGACAGGACACAAATTCCCA
>JALOTS010000193.1 GCA_025457785.1 Pontiellaceae bacterium
GCGCTTATTGGACGCTTCGTCCCGGAAGTCTCTGGGACATCCGGGTACACGAAAACACAACACCACCAACACACAACGCTCCGGCTGCCTTTTGCGACCGCCGGAACGCAGACATGTCTCGACTCATTACTTGATTTCGATGGTGGCGCCAACGCCTTCGAGTTTCGCCTTGATGGATTGCGCTTCTTCTTTGGAGATGCCTTCTTTGATCGTCTTCGGAGCGCCGTCCACCAGATCCTTGGCTTCCTTAAGACCCAGCGCGGTTACGCCGCGAAGCTCTTTAATGACCTGAATCTTCTGTGCGCCGGCCTGAGCCAGCACCACAGTGAACTCGGTTTGTTCAGCAACCGGAGCCGCTGCGCCTGCGCCGGCACCTGCTGCCGCGACGGCAACCGGAGCTGCCGCAGAAACGCCTAAACGGGTTTCCAGCGCTTTAACAAGCTTCGAGAGCTCAAGTACGGAAATACCTTCAATCCAGTCAACGAACTCGGCCATTTTGCCTTCGAGCTGGACATTCTCTTTTACTTCTACAGTTTCTTCAGCCATTTTATCTTCCTCCCTACACATGAATTGAATTCAACTAACCAATTAAATTATTTTAAGCCGCCGTTTCTTTTTTCTCTGCGACCGCCTTCAGCACGTACAGCAGGCTGCAAACCTTCTGATTCATCACACCCACCAGCTGAGTCATCGGAGCCGCGACAGTTCCGACCAGCCTGGCCTGAAGTTCTTTCTTACCGGGCATCGTTGCCAGATCGCCGACATCCTTCGCAGAAAGAATCGCGCCTTCCAGATCGCCCGAACCGTAAATAACAGCCGTCGGCCCGCTCAGCGTCTGGCTCAGGTCGCAGCCCATGTCACTGCTGATACGCCCGAGCATGCTGTTTTTGACCACCTTCACCCGCGCATCGGCGCCGCGCAAAAGTTTCTTAAATTCATCCGTCTGGGGCATCGTCATGCCCTTGTAGTCCGTCAGCAACATATAGAGCGCCCCGGAGACATTCTCCTGAACCTCGTTGTACATGGCCTTCTTTTCCGGCCTGATTTTTTTATTATCCCTGCTCATGACTCTTTACCCTGCCTTATCCAATTAAACTGCCGCCGCCTCTTTGAGACCGATGTGAAGCCCCGGCCCCATCGTGCTGGAAACCGTGCATCGCTTGATATAAATACCCTTCGAGGAGGCAGGCTTCGCCGCCAAAACTGCCTCGTAAACCGCATGGAAATTTTCCATCAGGGCCTGCGCGCTGAACGACCTCTTGCCGAACGGAACCATAATATTTCCGTTCTTGTCCATACGGAACTCAACACGCCCGGCCTTGAACTGCTTCACGGCGGTAGCGGTATCATCCGTTACAGTTCCGGTCTTCGGATTAGGCATCAAGCCTCTCGGTCCTAAAACCTTACCGAGCTTGCGAACTTCTTTCATCGCATCCGGAGTGGAAATCACAATATCAAAATCCATCCAGCCGCCGGTTACTTTGGCGAGCAGATCTTCGAAACCGGCCTCAACAGCCCCCGCAGTGCGGGCGGCTTCGGCGGCGGCACCGGAAGCGAAAACGATCACGCGAACATCTTTGCCGGTTCCATGAGGAAGGGCGACGGTCGAACGGATAGCCTGATCCGATTTGGTTGGATCAACCCCCATGCGCAAAGCGACTTCAAGCGTTTCATCAAATTTGGCGGTTGGATTGTTTTTAACGAACTGAACGGCCTCTTCGAGAGAGTACTGTTTTTCAACCGAAACCTTCTTCTTCACTGCGTTATATGTTTTTCCGTGCCTGGCCATAGCTATTCCACCTCAATTCCCATACTGCGGGCTGTTCCAGCGATGATGCGGCAGGCCGCCCTCAGATCACTGGCGTTCAAATCCGTCTCTTTAATTCTGGCAATCTCCTCCACCTGCGCGAGGGTTACTTTACCCACTTTATCGCGGTTCGGAACTCCGGAACCCTTCGCAACGCTGGCCGCTTTTTTAAGCAGCGCGGAAGCGGGAGGGCTCTTGGTAATAAAACTGAATGAACGATCCTGGTAAACCGTAATAACCACGGGAATAATCATGCCGGCCTCTTTTTGCGTGGCCGCATTGAACGCCTTGCAAAACTCCATGATATTCACACCATGCTGACCCAGCGCAGGCCCCACAGGCGGCGCGGGATTAGCCGCTCCCGCCGGAATCTGCAGTTTGATCATGCCTTTTTCTTTCTTTGCCATAACAAAACTCCACTCAAATTACGCTTTGTCCGCCTGCCAGTACTCAAGTTCTACCGGAGCTGACCGGCCGAAAATCGAAACCGAAACCTTCAGCTTCCCGCGCCCCGGATCAACCTCTTCAATCACTCCATTGAAATTAAGAAACGGCCCGTCGGTAATCTTAATGGTTTCGCCCGGCTCAAAATTAATCCGGGGCGAGACCGTCTCTTTCTTTTCCTCCACCTGATTAATAATCCGATCCACTTCATCCGGGCGCAACGGAACCGGGGAATCCCCCCCGACAAAACCGATCACACCGGGCGTGTTCTGGATAAAATACCAGGTTTCTTCAACTAAACTCTTTTTTTCATCATACAGTGCTAAATTCACCATTACATAGCCCGGAAAAAACTTACGGGAAACGGTTGTTTTCTTGCCCTGTTTCACTTCCGAAACTTTTTCGGTCGGAATCAGAACCTCCCCGATAAACTCCCCCAGTTCTTCCTGCTTCACCCGGCTGACAATACTGGTCTGCACCTTGTATTCATGGCCGGAGAGCGTATGTAAAACAAACCACTGTTTTTCCATTAGTTTCTTTCTGTCCGACCTACCGGAGAATCGCTCTGAGCAGGTTCATTAAAAGCAGATCACTCAATCCGACAAACGCCCCGAGAATCAAAACGGAGATTACCACAACCATCGTTGACCCGGACAGTTCCTGCCGGGTCGGCCAACTGCATTTCAACAGTTCGGTCTTCACCTCACCTAAAAATGTTTTCAGTGCATTGAACAGTTCGACTATTTTTTTCATCTCGTTTTCCCGAAGAACTGGCAGGCCAGGAGGGAATTGAACCCCCAACCTGCGGTTTTGGAGACCGCCGCTCTGCCAATTGAGCTACTGGCCTACACCGAATTATTAAATTTATTTTGTTTCTCTGTGCAAGGTATGACTGCGGTCATGCGGACAGAATTTCTTTACTTCCAGCCGCCCCGCAGAAAGTTTTTTATTCTTCGTTGTCGTGTAATTCCGCCGCTTACATTCCGTACAGGCCAGTGTAATAATATCGCGCATGATTCAGCCCTTTCCCCGACCGAGGGCCATAAAACAGCGTCTCTTTTCAGCTTCACTGTTTTATGGTTTCATCCCTGTTTACTTGATGACGTTCGTTACACGTCCGGCACCCACCGTACGTCCGCCTTCGCGAATCGCGAAGCGCATATGCTGTTCCATGGCAATCGGAGTAATCAACTTGACGCTCATCGACACATTGTCTCCCGGCATAACCATTTCCACACCATCGGGCAGCGTAATATCGCCGGTTACGTCCGTTGTACGGAAATAAAACTGCGGACGGTACCCTTTGAAGAACGGAGTATGACGTCCGCCTTCTTCTTTGCTCAGAACATACACTTCTGAAACAAAATCGGTGTGCGGAAGAATCGAACCCGGTTTGGCCAAAACCTGACCGCGTTCAACCTCTTCTTTCTTAGTACCGCGCAGCAGGCAGCCGACGTTGTCACCCGCCTGACCCTGATCCAGAATCTTACGGAACATTTCAACCCCCGTACAGGTCGTTTTAACGGTCGGCTTGAGACCGACGATTTCAACGTCATCACCCGTGTGAACGATACCACGCTCAACACGACCGGTTACAACCGTACCGCGTCCTTCAATCGAGAACACATCTTCGATCGGCAGAAGAAACGCCTGATCCGTTACACGAACCGGTTCCTTGATATAGCTGTCGAGAGCATCCATCAATTGCTGAATGCAAACCGCTCCCGGACCGGTCGGATCGGCAATCGCGGCGGTTGCGGAACCGCGGATCACCGGAGCATCGTCACCGGGAAATTCATACTTGCTGAGCAGCTCGCGGATTTCAAGTTCCACGAGGTCGAGCAGCTCAGAATCATCAACCAGGTCGCACTTGTTCATAAACACCACAATCGCCGGAACACCGACCTGACGGGCAAGAAGAATGTGCTCGCGGGTCTGGGGCATCGGTCCGTCGCAGGCGCTGACCACCAGAATTGCGCCGTCCATCTGAGCGGCGCCGGTGATCATGTTTTTGACATAGTCAGCATGTCCGGGGCAGTCCACATGCGCATAATGACGGCTCGCGGTGGAATATTCGACGTGCGACGTGGCAATCGTCAGAATTTTAGTTGCATCGCGACGGCCCTGAGATTCAGAGGCTTTAGCAACCTGATCATATGCAATATAGGCCGCCAACCCTTTTGCACCCTGTACGCAGGTAATTGCAGCCGTCAACGTGGTTTTACCGTGGTCAACGTGGCCGATCGTACCCACGTTCACATGCGGTTTTGTCCGTTCGAATTTATCCTTAGCCATGACTTCTCCTTCTAATGCGTTTACTACTTCTTATTTCCAGTTCAACAAAATTCACTTTTTGGAGCCCACGAGCGGAGTCGAACCGCTGACCTCATCCTTACCAAGGATGCGCTCTACCAACTGAGCTACGTGGGCGCTCTTCTCCCCCGTGCCCGCGTCATTCCCGTTCAAAACAAAAAAGCACAAACCTGTTTCCTGCCTCCAACCCGCTCAAGAAACAGATTCCCTACGCCCGTTTATTCCTAAATTGCCTGCGCAAACACTGATAAATACCCCGGTCTGCTACACAAAGGGGAGCGACTTTAGCGGAAATGATCTGTCTGTCAACTATTTTGGGGTAAAATAATTCAGGTTTTCAATTTCTTTCATCATGGCTGTCCTTCCCTGAGCTTGCCGAAGGAGGTGCTACTGAGCGGAAGGGAAAACAACGCGAAACCCTATGCTGAAGGAGGCGCGGTTCGGGGCATCGTTGTTGCGATTGGCCGCCCGGCAGCCGTAGGCATAATCGATCCAGCTTGCGCCCCGCTCCACACGGTAAGAACCCGTCGAAGCGCCACGCGGATTCGACGAAGGTGACGACGCATAATAGGCGCTGCTGTACCAATCCCAGCACCACTCATACACGTTGCCTGCCATGTCATACAATCCATACCCGTTTGCTGAAAAACTTTCGACCGGACTGGTATATGGATACGGCGCATCATCGTACGACGGATGATATCCACGCGTCGAACTGGTGTCGTAGCTGTAAAACGCATCGCTGAAATAGTTCGCTTCCGCGTGCTGAATCGTATCGCCCTGCGGGAACCGCGCTCCGCTCAGACCGCCGCGTGCGGCCCTTTCCCACTCCGCCTCGGTTGGCAGGCGGTAGCCTGCAGCGTTCCAGTTGCAGTCCGGCGCGCTTTGGCCTGTACGGTAAACATTTCCGCTGACAGTGTAGCACGGTGTTTTACCTTCTTTTTCGCTCCGGGCATTGCACCACTTGACCGTGTCGTACCAATTGACTGTATGCACCGGATAATGGGCCGCTTTGCCGGAACCGGCGTTAATGAAACTGTAGCCGCGGCTGAGCGCCCAGGTGTACACCTCGT
>JALOTS010000194.1 GCA_025457785.1 Pontiellaceae bacterium
GAGGTGAATAATTGCACGGTATAACCGGAGGCGGCCAGTACACCGTCATCGCACCAAATTTCGTAGGTGATATTCAGGCGCGCCGCTTCGGTCCAGACCAGTGCGGCGGTAACCGTGAAAAGCTGATCGAGGCGAAGCGAATGGTGATAATCGACATGAAACTGCACCACTGGCGCACGCAGGCCGGCTTCGAAGAACGCCTCGTAGGTCAGCCCGCATTCACGGCGCAGCTCGGTCGAGGCTTCCTCGAACAGAACGGCGTAATGGCCGTGCCACATCACCGCCATCGCGTCCACCTCGCCAAAGCGGGCGCGACGGCGAATGGAACAGCTCCACGGAGCCGGATCACCGGGTTCCTGTTTAAAATAAGATTTTCTACGCACAAAGCACCTTCAGTTTAATTTCCGCCACCCGCCCTGCCCCGCCGGAAACCGTCGCTTTCAACACGCCGCCGGTCAATGTGCAGCTCATTTGAACCGGGCAGTCCGGAAGCACCGCTGAAAAAAACCTGGCTGAAACCACTTCCTGCAAAACCGGCGGTTTGACACACAAGGACTCTGCCAGCACCAGCGCAGCCTGTACAAGACAGATTCCCGGCAAAACCGGCCGGCCCGGAAAATGGCCCTGAAATCCCGCAAAATGTTTACTGAAACAGAAAGTTCCTTCAACCGATTCCGCCGTTTGCGAGGTCACCGTCATCTGCTTTTTAATTTCATCTCTCATAAAACAGTCTCTTTTTCAGTCAGCGGACGACACCGTGAAATCGCAGACGATCGGGAGGTGATCGGAAAACTGGACATCCGGCATCCAGCAGTGTTCGACGGTGATGGATGGAGTGTGCAGAATAAAATCGAGATGGCGTTTGGGCTTCCAGCTCGGAAAGGTCGGTGAATTCGCCGCATGAGCATTTTTCAGCCCGGTCGCCGCCTGAAACAGCCGGATTTCCTGCTCGCCCCACAGCGCATTGAAATCGCCCGCGACAATATAGGGCTTTTTGACAGTTTGAAGCAGCTCATAGAGATCGCCAAGCTGGCGGTGACGCATCCGGGAACTGAGCGCCAGATGAATCAGAAAAAAGGTGACTTCTTCCGTTTCCAGTTCGATCACCAGCCGTTTCACCCCGCGGTCAAAATAATGAAAAACCTCTTTGTGTCCGTCATCGCGGACAACAAAAGCATTCCCCTGCTGGCGTAAAACCGGAATATGCCGGGTTATAGATTTTTCGCCGTATTTCGAGCGGTACACATGATAATGCCCCAGACGGTTGGCAATCTGTTCCGCCTGATTGTTTTTACGCGTGCGGTACGAACCGGAATCCACCTCCACCAGTCCGGCCACATCGGGATTCAGCTCGTGCAGAAACCGTGAAATACGCTCCAGATTTCCGGCTGTAAACCGCAAATAGCCGCTGAGCGGAGAACGCATTTTCCCGCCGCCGGTTCCATATCGTATGTTATACAAAACAAATCTCATAAATCTCCAAGGGGGAACGGAGAATGGAGTGATGGAATACCGGAGCGGCGGAAAAACGGACCATTGAAACAACAACTACTCCCATACTCCATCACTCCCACACTCCATCACTCCCTCACTCTCTCACTCCTCAACGCTCTGCTCCATTCCGCCAATTGTTCAATATCGCCGGCACCGATAATCAGCAAAACATCGCCTTCACACAATTCACGCCGGATATCCTGCCACGTTTCATCCATTGATGAAAAAAAAATTATCCGGTTTTTCCATTCACTGGAAAACCGGCTCAGCAAATCATCGGTAGTGCCGCCGGGCAAAGGTTTTTCGGATGCGGCATAAACCGGAAGCAGCCACAGTTTTTCCAACCCCTGGAAAGCGGGCGGAAAATCATTCATAAGCGCCCTGGTGCGCGTGTAGCGGTGCGGCTGAAAAACCCCAAGCAACCGCTTCGGTTTCAGGGTTTCCAGCGCAGTTTGAACCAGCGTGCGAATCTCAGTGGGATGATGCGCATAGTCGGAAATGATGGTGTATTTCCCTTCATGCACCCGTTCAAAACGCCGCCGGACCGGTTTGATTTTTTCCAATGCCCGGAAAATTTCGGCTTCAGTTTTCCATTGCCTGGAAACTTCCAGCGCAGCCATCGCATTCAACCGGTTATGCCTGCCCGGCAATGAAACTCGACCCGAGCCGCAATCGGGCAAGGCACGACGACTGTCCGGCAGCGCAGAGGAAGACCCGGAACCCGGAATCCCAAACTCCGAACTCGAAACTCCAAACCCATACGGAACCGCCTTCGGATTTCCGGAACAGAGCCGGGATGCGGCGGGGTCTTCGGCGCAATAAACGATCTTCTGTCTGGTGTTGGCAATAAACGTTTTAAAGCAGGCCTCAAACGCCTCAACACTGGCATGGTGTTCCATGTGATCGTATTCGATATTGGTGATGACCGCGATTTCCGGATGATAGTTAGCGATCGTTCCATCGCTTTCATCGGCTTCGACCACCATGATTTCGCCGTCACGGGCCACACCGTCGAAGCCGGGGACTTCACCGCCGATGCAGTACCCGCAGCCGAGAATCTGGGCAATCATTGATGTCGTTGTGGTTTTCCCGTGCGTTCCGCTGACGGCAATCATGAAGCGGTCGCGCAGCAGCGCGGGCAGCACCTCACCGCGCCGGCTGACCGGCACCGTTGCGTTCGCCACTTCCAGATGATCATCCGGCACGGCAGTGGTACGGACAATCCATTCCGCATCCTTTAAATGCGACAGATCCGGACCGATCTGAACTGAAATTCCTTTCTCGCGCAGCCAGGCCGTCTGCCGGTTTTCGATGTCGTCGCAACCGTCAACGGAGTGCCCTCGCTCTTTCAACAGCAGCGCGAGACCCGCCATGCCGATGCCGCCGATGCCGATCATGTGGATGCGGCGCGGCGTTGAAAGCAGGCTGGTTAGTTCCGGGCGCATTCTTCCACAACTCCGGCAAGAATTTCAGCGGCATTAAGCGGAACTTTCCGGGCGGCGGAACGCAGACGCATTTTTTCGAGCCGGGAGGGATCCAGAATCAATTCAATCAGGTATTCCTTGAGCCATTCCACCGATATTTCATCCTGCTGAATCACATCCGCCGCACCGAATTTTTCAAGTGCGCGGGCATTTGCGGTCTGATGATCACTGGCGGCATGAGGATAGGGTATCAGCAAAGCGGGCAGATTAAACACGCCGAGTTCCGCGCATGTTGACGCCCCGGAGCGGCAGATCGCCAGCGTGGCTTTTTTATACAGCGAGGTCATGTCCTGCGTAAACGCATAAACCTCCGCTTGAACACCTGCAGCGCGATAGCGCTCTGCAATCTCTTTTTCGTCGGCGGCGCCGGTTAAATGGGTAATACGCATCCCGTACTCCTTCAGCGCACAGACCGTTTCAGAAACCAATTCATTGATGGCGTGCGCTCCGCCGCTTCCGCCCATCACGAGCAGATGGAATCCCTCCGGGCGGACAGCATCATCCGTTTTCTGGATTTCAATTCGAAGAGGCATTCCGGCGGAAACCGCATGCCGTCCCTTAAGATGATAACGGGTTTCTTCAAAGCAGATTGCTATGGCGCGCGCTTTTCCGGAAAGGAAGCGTACCGCCCTGCCCGGCACGGCATTGGCTTCATGCAGAATATAAGGAATTCCGCTGAGCCGGGCAGCCAGACACGGCCCGATGGAGGCGTAGCTTCCCATCGCAAGAACCACATCCGGCCGGTGCCGCCACATGATAACCCGGCAGCGGATAACGGCGGACATCACACGCAGGGCAGTGAGTACCGAACGAAACGCGCCGAACTGAAAGCCCTCGGACGGAATGGTGATGATTTTCCCTTCCCAGCCTTTCACGGCGGAATCCTCAACCCCTTTACCGGCCAGCCAAAGCGTGACGTGATGACCGTGTTCCCGTAAAACACGGGCCGTGGCGAGACCGGGAAAAATATGTCCGCCGGTTCCGCCGCAAGCGATAGCAACATGCAATTTATCTTTCATAATCAATCCGTTTACCAAGGCCGCCGAGCCGCCTTGTGTCCAGTTATTTGTCATTGGTTTCTGGGTATTTCCCCACTCGCTCAATCCTTACACACTTTCATACCCCTATACACGCTGTTTTTTTCTCCAGAGGGGTCAGAGTTCCAGAATGACTGGATAAAAAGCCGGCTTCAGATGGGGTCGGCAACAAATTTTTCAGATTATCTTCGGCGTTTGGAGTCCGGCAGGACGGCGACTGGGACTTTTACGAGTTGAATCGAATAAGAACATTATTTTATAGAACCCCTTTTCCCTTTATTCAACCTTTCTGTTTTTCCATTTTTTGATCCAGGCTGACCCCGGTCTCATGCGGGGCTGTCAACTCAGAATTGTCTAATGTCCAGATCTGACCCCGGCATCTGCGCCGGATATCAATTGTACCTTTCCTATTCATTTACAGTTTCATATTCCCGGCACACCGGATTTATCTTGGCGCGATGACCCCTTTTTTTTGGCGCGATGACACCTCGAATACCCCAAAAAAAACTTGTGCAATGGCAGGAATTGGAATGAAGTTCAGTGCTGTGATGCCGGAGGCATTGCGGGATGAAAAGGAGAGGAGTTGCAAATGAAACAATGGATGAAGATTTTCGGGGTGTTGGCCGGGTCGGCGGTTCTGGCCGTTGCGGATGTAACCGTGACCAATCTGACGGTAGCACAACGGCCCGGCACCAAGCTGATGGACATCACCTATGATGTTTCCAACACGATGACGAATGCGGTGACAAGTTCCCTGACGGTTAAAAATGGTGCAAATATAGTGGTTGCAACGAATCTGACCGGGCATGTCGGGGCGGGCATTCCTGTCGGCACAAATAGAACGATGGTTTGGAATATGGCCACAGACTGGAACGGTAACGTGGTGGACTTGACCTTTACCGTTACAGTGGAGGAGGGACTTTCACCTTGTCCTGTGGTCAAGACCGGCCAGACGGTCAGTTACCGTGCGGGGGACGACGGCGATCTTGAACCGGGCGTAGCATGGCCCAATCCCCGCTTTACAGTACTCACCAACGGCACG
>JALOTS010000008.1 GCA_025457785.1 Pontiellaceae bacterium
GCCCTGACCGCTCAGGTTCCGCTGGTCACAGGCAACCAAAAACACTTCCCGCCGGACAAAGCCCGAAACTGCAAAATCTATACTCCGGCAGAATTTGTGCAAAATCACTTGTAACCCTGCGCCCGCCTGAACCGCCCCGAAAACTTCTTTGCCACAGAAGAGCGCATGGATCGCAAAAAACTGAAGCCTGCAACAAGCTCAACAAAAACAGGTTGTAAAAAAGCAAAACAGATGAACCCCTCACTTCAACAAACAGCATCGTCCAAAACGACGCAATGTGCGGGCTGCTACTCTGACCTTGGAGCTGGGAAGAGAGAACTTAATAAAATGTATAGATTTACAGACCACTTCGCCTTTTTCCTAAGCTTTTCTTGGCACACCTAAAATTCATTGGCCCCTTTTCTGTGTCTCTTCCCTTTCCCACTCCTTCATTTTATCATCCATCATCTTATCTAGATCAGAATACGGTCCAATTAGATGACTAAATTCATTATCTGGTCCACAATCATAAATTGGTTGAGTTTCTGTTTCCCTAAACCCAGAAAAGGCTAATTTACCTTCTTCATCAAAAAGAACGTATAAACCATCGGGATGTTTTCGCCAAAGCATATGGGGGTTGTTAGAAGTGAATTCAAAATAATCAACAGGCCAAAACCAAACATTTTGATTGTCAGAATTGAAAGGTTGGCCAACGATTTTTTCCACCGCAGATTTCGACAATCCTTTTCTTAACCGAAAATCTATGAATTTAATGTTTCCTTTCAATTCCTTGATAAAATAATGAGGCCCAACACTACGGATACTGGAACTAGCGTATTGGCACCTAACGTATAGCCCTAAAACGATTGTAATCAATGTGCCGATTAAGATACCAACAATAAAAATCGATGACTTCTTCATTACCAACTCTTTCGGTTAGAGGTCGCATCACATTTAGGGGGCACTTTATGTTACCGGTCACCCAAAATGCACCACCCATGAGTACTTTTTTTCCTTCCACCCCATCCCTTTACGCGGGAAACTGTGCCCCTTTTTTCCGGAGATTGGAACCTTTTCTGCGGAAAATATTTTGATCATATTCTTTTTTGATTGCGGGTATGCCTCGCCGGGAATTTTGTGTTCTTGCGCTCCTTTGCGGCTAAAAACATTCTCTTCATTCGGAAAACGCGGTGAGGACACCGCGTCTACTCTTTGCGCCCTTTGCGATCCTTTGTGGTTAACAAACTCTCCCGCCAGCATTTCGGGGAAATCCGGAAATAACTGTGGATAGCATCCAAAACCACCGACATTACGGGCCGTCTTCGCATTACAAGACTGTAATGAATAAAATGTTGAAAATCGCACGTCACGGAATACGCTTTAATCAGAAATTCGAACGAAAGGAGATTTGATATGGCAGGCATAGAAATTATTAACCAAAAAGTTCGTGAACAAAGCGCGTTTATTCCCGTGCTCAAGGCCGAAATCGGCAAAGTGATCGTCGGGCAGGATTATCTCATCGACCGTCTCATCATCGGGATGCTCTCCAACGGGCATGTGCTGCTCGAAGGCGTTCCGGGGCTGGCCAAAACCCTGACGGTAAAAACGCTGGCCGCCGCCCTGCAGACCTCGTTTCACCGGATTCAGTTTACGCCCGACCTGCTGCCCGCAGACGTCATCGGTACGCTGATCTACAATCCGAAGGAGTCTGATTTCATCATTAAAAAAGGACCGGTCTTCGCCAATATGATTCTGGCCGATGAAATCAACCGCGCCCCCGCCAAGGTTCAGAGCGCTCTGCTCGAGGCCATGCAGGAACACCAGGTGACCATCGGCGACCAGACGTTCCATCTGCCCGAACCGTTCCTCGTAATGGCAACAGAAAATCCGATCGAACAGGAAGGCACCTATCCCCTGCCCGAGGCGCAGGTCGACCGCTTCATGCTCAAACTGAAAATCGACTACCCGACACTGGATGAAGAACGGAAAATTCTGGAACGGATGGCCCGCACGGAAACAGATATTACGGTAAATCCGGTGATCAATCCGGAAGCCATTCTGTCGGCCCGCCGCATGGTGGATGAAATTTATATGGACGACAAAATCAAGGAATACATCCTGAGTATCGTCTTTGCCACGCGCGAACCGGAAAAATACGGGCTGAAAATCAAAGACTATCTGCGCTACGGGGCCAGCCCGCGCGCCACCATCGCCCTGACCATCGGGGCCCGCGCCCACGCCTTCCTGCAGGGCCGCGGCTACGTCACGCCGCAGGATGTCAAATCCATCGCCCCCGACATCCTCCGCCACCGCATCATCATCTCCTACGAAGCCGAAGCCGAGGAACTGACCTCCGAACTGCTGATCGACCAGATTCTGTCTGAAATTCCAGTTCCATAAAAAATTCACCGCAAAAGAACACAAGGGACACAAAAAGTTACCTGCCCGTTCTTTTGCGATCTCTGCGTTCTTTCGCGGTTAACTAAAATGAACCCGTCCACCAACAGTCATAAAGAGCTTCTGAAAAAAATCAGAAGAATCGAGATCAAGACCCGCACGGCCGTTAACGATGTGTTTGCCGGGCGCTATCACAGCGTCTTTAAAGGCCGCGGGATGGAGTTCGACGAGGTACGCGAATATGTTCCGGGCGATGACATCCGCGCCATCGACTGGAACGTCACCGCCCGTACCGGCGTGCCGCATATCAAAAAATTTGTCGAAGAGCGCGAAATGACGGTGATGCTGCTGGTGGACATCAGCAGATCAAACGCCTTCGGCAGCACCGGACAGCTCAAACGCGATCTGGCCGCCGAAGTGGCCGCCATGCTGGCGTTTTCCGCGACACGCAACAACGACCGCATCGGACTGATTCTCTTTTCCGATCAGGTGGAAAAATATGTTCCGCCGCGCAAAGGGACAGCCTCCCATGTCCTGCGCCTGATCCGCGAAATTCTCGATCACGTTCCGCAAAGCCGCAAAACCGATGCAAGTGTTGCGCTCAACTTCCTGAATCACACCACCACCCGCAAAGCCGTGACCTTTCTGATCAGCGATTTCATCTTTCCGGCGACCTACGAAAAACCGCTGAAAATCACCGCCCGCCGGCACGATTTAATAGCTGTGACCATCGCCGACCGTCACGAGCAGACCTGGCCCAAGGCCGGTCTCGTCGAGTGGCGCGACCCGGAAAGCAACCGCCGCATTCTGGTGGATACATCCAGCGCGGCTGTACGCAGCGCCCTGCTCCTCGCTCAGGAACAGCGGCGCGACGCGCTGCAGCAGCTCCTGCACCGTGCAGGCATCGACACCGTCGAACTGTTCACCGGCGAGCCCTACGACCGCGCCTTTATGAAATTTTTCCGGCAACGGAGTAAAAGAAGATGAAGTTCGATGTCCGGTATTTGACATGTGTTGCGGGAATCCTGCTGCTCTGCGGATGCGGCCAGCCGGTCGCGCCGCTTCCGCCGGACAGTTTCGTCGCACGCGCCGTTTTAAGCACAGACACCATCACCGTCGGCGGCCCGGCAACCCTGACGCTGACCGCCCGCCATCCGGCCGGCAGCACGGTGTTTTTTCCGGACATTGGAAACGGCAAGAAAGTCGTCGTGCGCGGACGTTCCTCGGACACCCGGCAGATTGCCGAAGGCATTCTGGAGTCGGAGGAACTCTATCAACTCACCTCATTCCGTGTCGGCGACTGGATTGTTGCCACCAATCCCGTTGCCTGCACCTTTTCAAACGGCACCGGAAAACAGCAGGCGCTGCCCGAATTGATTCTGCATGTACAAAGCTCGCTGGGTCCGGACAACGCCACCCTGCTGTCGGACATCAAGCCCATCGTGAAACCTCCGTTGCAGTTATCGCGAACGGCATGGATTATACTGCTTATCGCGGCACTGGCACTTTTGGCCGGAATCGTCACGCTCCTGTACCTGCGCAAACCGCGCGCGGTCCCGCAAACGGCCCCGCCGCTGCCGCCGCATGTCATCGCCGGTCAGGCCCTCGCGGCCCTGCGTACCAAAGAGTGGATTCCCGAGCCGTTCTTCACAGAGCTTTCGTTCATCCTGCGCACCTACCTCGAAGACCGGTTTGAGCTGCACGCGCCGGAATCGACCACCGAGGAGCTCACCCGTGCCATGACCTCCGATAAACGTCTGGAAATCAAAGAACAGCAGACGTTGCGGAACTTTATGACACAGGCCGACCTCGTAAAATTCGCCCGCGCCGATGCCGCGCAGGAAGTTATGCAAACCGCCTTCACCACCGTTGAGCAGTTCGTGGAACAAACTAAACAGGAAGAACATTTGCCACAAGAGAGCACAGAGAACTCAAAAAGGAAGGACACATAATGGACGAAAAAATTAAACAACTATGTGATCTGGTTCGCGAAACATCCTACGCAATTCACGAATACCACGGAACCGGCCATCTCGAAAAAGTATATGAAAACGCACTGGTTCACCGGTTGAGAAAAGCCGGATTGAACGTTCAACAGCAACACCCCCTGAAAGTCTATGACGAAGATGGCACAGAAATTGGAGATTACTGCGCCGACCTGATTGTTGAAGGTATTTTGATTATTGAACTCAAAGCATGCAAAACCTTTTCTGAAGAGCATAAAGCTCAAATTATCGGCTACCTCCGCTCTGCCAATCTAGAACACGGGCTGTTGATTAACTTTGGCTCCTATAAATTTCAAATACAGAAGTTCGTCATGAACAAACTGGAACGTTCTTCGAGCTTACCCAAAGCCCTCTCCTTTATTTTCTCTTTTGTGTCCTTTGCGCTCTTTCGTGGCTAAATAAATATTAATATGAAATTCGCTTATCCATATTTGCTGCTGTTGCTCGTGCTGATTCCGGTGCTGCTGTGGTGGCGTGCGCGCCGCCGCGAAGCGGCAATCAATTTCCCGGACGGCGCACTACTGAGCAAACTGCCCGTCAACTGGACGGTTCGTCTGCAGCCGCTGCTGCCCGCGCTTTACGCGCTGGGACTGGCCTGCCTGATTGTCGCCATCGCCCGCCCGCAAAAGGGTCTTCAGGAAAGCCGGGTCAATACCGAAGGCGTGGATATTGTCCTGCTGCTTGACCTCTCGACCTCGATGGAAACCCCGGACTTCGCCCGCAACGGCCAGCGTCAGACCCGCATCGAATCCGCCAAACAGGTGATCAGCGAATTTATTGAAAAACGCAGAGACGACCGGATCGGCATGGTCGGCTTCGCGGCACTGCCCTACTCCATCGCCCCGCTGACCCTCGATCACAGTTGGCTGGTACAGCGCATGGACGGATTACGTACCGGCGTGCTGGAAGACGGAACGGCCATCGGCGATGCGATTGCCTCGGCCGTCAACCGCCTGCGCGACAGCGAGGCCAAAAGCCGCATCGTAATTCTGCTGACTGACGGCCTGAACAATCGCGGCGAATTAAAACCGGAGAACGCCGCCCAGGCAGCCGCCGCGCTTGGCATTAAAATCTACACGGTCGGAATCGGCGGCGGACTGCCGATCCAGCAGGGCTTTTTTACCATGGCGCCGCAGGAAATGGACGAAACCTCGCTCCGGCGCATTGCCGAAATCAGCAAGGCGGAGTTTTTCCGCGCCCGCGATCTGAAAACTCTTGAAGAGGTCTACGACACCATTGACCAGCTCGAAAAAACGGAAATCGAAATGCTGCAATTCACCCGCTATGAGGAGAAAGCCGGCACTTGGCTGGTCGCCGCGCTGGTTTTCCTGACCTTGGAAAAAATCCTTTCACTCACACGTTTAGGGAGGCTTCCGGAATGAAGTTCGGTTCTCCAGAAATCCTGAAATGGCTGCTGCTGATCATCCCGCTGATCATTCTGTTCATCTGGATGCACCGCCAACGGGCAGCCCGGCTGGCGCGATTGATTTCTTCCAATGTCTGGAAGACGATCATTCCGGGGCACAGCACGAAACGCAGCCACCGCCGCACGGTGCTGCGGCTGCTCGCCCTGCTGTGCATCGGACTGGCACTGACGCGTCCGCAGTGGGGCTCGCGCTGGGAAGAGGTGAAGCAGCGCGGTCTGGATATTATTGTCGTACTCGACACCTCCAGGAGCATGCTGGCCGAAGACATTAAGCCCAACCGCCTCAAACAGGCGCAGTGGGCCATCCGCGATTTTGTTAAAAACATCAAGGGCGACCGCATCGGTCTGATCGCTTTTGCCGGCAGCAGTTTTCTGCAATGTCCGGTCACTATCGACTATGCCGCGTTTACCATGATGCTCAATGATCTGTATGCCGGCATCATTCCGCGCGGCGGAACCGCGATTGAACAGGCGCTGAAAACAGCGGCGGAGAGTTTCGATGCGCAATCGGAAGCCGACCGCGTGATCATTCTGATCACCGACGGCGAGGATCACGAAGGCGATCCGATGCGCATGGCTGAACAGTTGCAGAAGGATCACATCAAACTCTTCTGCATCGGTGTCGGCTCGGTTGAAGGCGAGCTGATCCCGACACAGGCGGGTTACATTAAAGACCGGCAGGGACAGGTGGTTAAAAGTTCGCTGAACGAAGGGCTGCTTGAAAAACTGGCATCCTCTACCGGCGGATTTTACGTGCGCTCCGCCCCCGGCGATCTGGGGCTTGACCGGGTTTATAAGCTCGGCATTTCGGGACTGCAGCGCAATGAACAGGAGACACGCCTGGCCAAGGTTTACGAGGAACGCTATGTCTGGTTTGCCGCCGCCGCCCTGCTGTTCCTGCTGGCCGAAGGACTGGTGCGTCCGTTGAAGATTCTGATGCTGCTTCTGCTGCTGGGCGGCTCGCAGGCGGATGCGGCCAACTGGACGAAAGCTTACAAAAAAGGAGACTACACCAATGCTCTCCAGGCTCTGGAATCCATAACAAATCAGCTTCCGGACATTGGAAGCTATAACCGCGGTAACATCCTCTATCGGATGAAAAATTTCCAGGGTTCGGAAAAAGCGTTTGCCGAGGCGGTCTCACTGACAGAAAATGAGGAGCTGAAACAGAAAGCTCTTTACAACCGGGGTACCGCCCTGCTGGCCGGCACGCCGCAAATGACCAATGCCGTGATGGATATCGCCGCACAGGCCGCAGAGCTTTTTGAGCAGGCGCTTGACCTCAACCCCGATGATCCGATCGCCAAACAGAATCTGGAGCGTGCGCTTAATCTGGTTGTGTCCGACCGCATCCGCACGGCAACCCGCCTGATTACTGAGGCGGATCAGATGCTGACGGAGTATAAAGCGAAGACTGCAAAGGAAAATTACACGAAAGCCAAAACCATTCTGGCCCCGGTTCTCGCAGATTTTTCACCGGACAGCCGGGAAGCGGAAGACCTGATTCGCCGGGCGGACGAACAGCTTGAGATGCTTGAACGCGCCCTGCAGGAAACCCGCCAGGAGATGGAAACCGCCAAGCAGTCCATCGAAGTGTACGACTACAAAAAGGCGGCGGATGCCATGATGAACGATTCGCCGTCCCGTCAGCTTGCCTTTGATCTGGATGCGAAACTGAAAGAGGAATTTGAGCGGTTGATTGATCATAATCAGAAAATTATCAACATTGTATATCCACCGAAACAGCCGACACCATGAAATATTACCCACTCATTTTAATCGGGATAATCCTGTGCGCCGCAGCACCGGCACAGGATGCGGATCAGCTTTTCAATCCGGCGGCAAAGGAATATATCTACGGAAACCTGCCGGTCGCCAGCAATCTGGTGTACGAAGCACTCGCCAGATTTCCTGATGATGAAAAACTCCTGAAGCTGAAAAAACTGATCGAAGAACAGCAGCAGCAGGATCAGCAGAAACAGGACCAGCAGCAACAACAGGATCAACAGCAACAACAGGATCAGCAGCAACAAGAACAGCAACAACAACAGGATCAACAGCAGCAGGATCAACAGAGAGATCAGCCGGATCAGGCCGATCAGGCCGATCAGTCGGATCAGTCGGATCAGACTGATCAGACTGATCAAGAAAAAGATCAGCAACAGCAGCCGGCTCAGCCGCTGCAGGCCGGGGAAATGAGTCCGGAAGAAGCACAGCAACTGCTTGACGCGATGAAGCAAAACGAAAAAGATCAACGCTCGGTTTTGCGCCTCAATCTCGGGCCGCCGGTACGGGTGGAAAAAGACTGGTAGGAGAACACATTGAAGATTGCAGATTTCAGACTGACGATTGGTTTCGGGTTGATCGCTTTCAATGCCTTGGCGTTTGAAGCGACCCTGACGATTCAGCCGCCGCTGATTGAGCTGGGGGAATCGGCGACCCTGACCATTGAAGTGAGGGATGCAAAAAAACTGAAACCGCCGGTGCTGCCCAATGTGCCCGGACTGCGGTTCGTCAGTGCCGGTCAGTCACAGCAATCCACATGGGTCAACGGAAAGTCGGATCATTTCACCGCGTTTAACTATCAGGTTTATCCGCAGCAGACCGGTGAATTCACCATCGGACCGTTTGAATACACTGCCGACAAGCAAACCCAAACCCTGCAAGGCTCTCTCAAGGTGGTCGGATCGTCAGGCGATGCCGCCCAGCCGCAAAGCTGGTCCGATCTGGTTTTCGCCCGGATGGAAACAGACCGGGAAAGCTCCTACGTGCAGGCCCCCTTCGGGATGACGCTTTCCATTTTTTCGCGGCAGGGACTGCAGATGACCGATCAAGTCAGTCTGCAGGGCATGCCTGAAACCGGGCTGGACGAGTTGCAATGGCAGGAAGTTCAGGGTGGACGTGATGTGATTAACAATACCATCTTCAATGTCCGCCGGTTTCAGGCCCGCACGCGTGCGCTGAGTTCCGGCACCTTTGAATTCAGCCCGTCCGTGACCGTACAGGTGGTTGTGCCGAATCAGGACCGCCGTTCGCGCTCTCCGTTTGATGATCCTTTTTTCGGTTCCATGTTCAACCGGACGGAAACCCGTCCCGTCGAGCTGCCGGTCGAAAAAACCGTGATCAACGTCAAACCGCTTCCACAGGAAGGCAAACCGGGCGGCTTTACCGGCGCAATCGGAAACTTTGATTTTCAAGTGAGCGCCCAGCCGCTTGAGGTACATCCCGGCGATCCGGTTACCCTGACGATGACCCTGACCGGCGACGGAAATTTCGATCGTATAACCCCGCCGTCCATTCCCGCCGGCGACCAGTTCCGGCTTTTTGGCGACCCGGTTCGCAAACAGGCTGACGGGGCCGTTCAATTTGAACAGGTCATTTCACCCCGCAACGCGGATGTAACCGGGATTCCCGCCATCAATTTTGTGTTTTTTGATACGGATGCCGGGGTCTATCGAACCGTACAAAGCCGCCCGATTCCCCTCACAGTCACCGCAACCAGCAACAGTACGGCACAGGTTTTTGCGGCCAAGGACACGGTTTTGATGCCGCCGCCGGAAACGCCGTTTGCCACGGAAAGCGATCTGCAGCGAATCAGCAGCGCATTACAGAAAATCTGGAAAAAAGTCCGCCCGTGGCTGTGGACTGTTCCCGCCGCACTGGGACTGGCCGTTGCCGCCTTTTTCGGGCGGAGACTGCACCGGATCCGCCGAAAAGACACCGCACGAATCCGGCGGCAGAAAGCCCCTAAAGCGGCGCGTAAAGCGTTAAATTCCGCAAGCCATGCACGCCGGCAGAACAATCCGACCGCCTTCTACGATGCGCTATGGAATGCACTGACGGATTACTTTGGGCACCGTCTGAACCTGCCGCCGGGCGCCGTCAGCTCTTCCGCCACATTGCAAGCCCTGGAACGCGCCGGACTGGATGTAAAATCCGTTGACACACTGCGTGCGCTCTTTGAACAGGTGGAAGCCCGCCGCTACGGCCTTCCCGGTGCCGTTTCACCCGATGAAATGAACACCCTGCAACAGGATCTGGAGCAGATATTAAAACAGTGCGAGAAAATTAAACTTTGATTCCTGTTTCTGATCGAGGAACAGACTCCCTGCCGGGATAAAAAAACCGAGGCATGTGCCTCGGTAAAAATGGCTCCGACGGCTGGGCTCGAACCAGCAACCAAGTGATTAACAGTCCGTTTTTAGCATTCTGAAATAAACATCACAAACCGGTTTTTGTGTAGTAAAATACCTGATTAGAACGTACACCCGACGGGAAGATTGTCCAGCCTTGTCGGACTTCGACTGACGTACCTTCGAACAGGACAAGTTGCCGGTACGCTGTGGAGTTATCGGTGCGTTTTTTCTTTTCCGGCACGGGTTTTTTGGTTTGTGTTTCGAACGAGAGCAGACTAGCATCCTCCGTCAACTGAGATCAGTAATTTACTACATGGCTTGAGAATCCTTCAGTTGTGATGAAAAGGTGTCGAAAGGATCGGAGGAGTGATGAATATACAGAAAATAGCGGTAGTTGGTTGCGGACTGATTCTATCCGTTGCGGCCGGTGCGGTGGCGGAGAGGGAAGATAAGCTTTCCAACCCTTTTCGCGTGTCGCCCTTTGTATCCAAGGGCGTGATTTACGAGAAGTCCTCGGAGGAGGAAAATTTATTTTTCGACTACGCAGCCGGGCTTCGGCTTGGATACACGGGGTTTGAATTGGACGTTAATGCCATGGGATTTGTTTCCTCGCGCCTCTATGAGGGTGACAAGGATAGAGATTTTACAACAGGTGGAGGTTCGTTTCGTTTAAAACATGGAGCGATGGAGCGTCTGCTTGTACAGGGAGATTTGGCTTTTCGCCGTGTTGAGGATATTGATGTGTATGGGTCAGAGTTTGCTGTGGGAGGGGTCTCTCCGGATTCTGTGCTGGATGCATCGACCCGCTCTCGTCGCGATGTTTCGCAAGCAGGAGTATCGGTCGGCAGAAATCTGACCGACAAAATGGATTTGGAGACGGGATATCGTTTTGACGATGTGAGTTACATTGACCCCGGTTTGTGGGATATCGCAACCCATATGGTTCAAATTGAAACCTCCCGGAAATTGACGGATAAGACAGACGGACTGTTGACGGTCAAGGGCGGCATGCAGGATCACGAAGCACTCGACGATCCGGCCTATTACTACGCCACTCATCTGGGATTAAGAATCAAGAGCACTGAAAAAGTTTTCTCCATTCTACACAAATAACGCCTCCCAGTTTACGATACTCTCTGTTGGCGCAAAATATCAGATGACAGAGACTCTCACGCTTTCTGGAAATATGGCCTACCGCATAGATGAGTATTTGGACAAGGTGAATGATGGCAGCAAGTTGGTGAGCCGGAAAGACAAGGGGTTTGCTGTTCGGTTGCGTGCAGATTATCAGATGCCGTTTGAGCCGTTGAAACTGTTTGTCAACCTTAGCCATGAGAACATAGACTCGACTTTTGGCAATTTTGATCGAACGCTCGCGGGACTTGGAGCGCAACTTGTGTTTTAACAGAGTGTGGAGAGGCTTTCAATATAGGTGAGCCATAATAAAAAACAAGGGGGGCGATATGAATAAGAATAAAGTGTTGATCGCAGGTATTCTTGCTGGTGTGCTGTCCGTTTGCGCAACAGCGGCAGACTCAAGTGGATTCACTCCTCCGTCATCGGCTCAGATTGCAGCGGCGGCGCGCAATCCGGCCATCAATTTGCCTGCCTTGCTGGCGGATGCCAATGCGAGCCAGGCGGCGGAAGTTGTAAAACTCGTGCTGGCTGAGGTGTTCCAGTTGGAATTGGATCCGGCCTTGCAGTCAGCGCGCATTACCGCAATCATCAACGTGGCCTTCGGCACTATCCCGCCTGAGCTGTATCTATCATTTAGTTCCGCGTTGGGTGCTGCGGTGGCCGGTTCGGGGGCCATTACACTCGTCCCTGGTGCAAGCTCCTCTATTCAGGGCGCTATTGCCGCAAGGGGCGGGGAACAGGCTGCGGCCCTTGCGCAGGCTTTCTTGCAGTCTTATCTGAATAATCTGCCACTGGGAACAAGCCAGACCTCGGCAAACGATCCGCCGCCGATAGTAACTCCAAAATATAGCGGTCAAAATTTATAAGAACAGAATTCCGGTCGGGCAGGTTCTCCCGCTTAAGCCCGTTCATGTCGCGCCAGATGCGCAAGAGACTGTATGGGGTATGACCTTCTTATCCACTGAAAACCGTTTGATCTGTCTTGTCGGATCGTTTCTGGTTGCGGCTGCGTGGTTTTTCTCGGGGTTGCGCACCCGGTTCCTGCCTTTTTTTGGAATTGCAGCGGGTATCCTGTTTATTCTGACTCTATTCGACATCCGTGTGCCGAAGCATGATTCGCATACTAGGGATGTGAGGGTCTGGTGGGTCATGGACTTGTTTTTCTGGTTCGGTTTGATGTTTTTGCTCTATCTGGGTATCCAGTGGTGGAATGCAGGCCGGGCCTTGTACTACGATGTGGAATTCCACCGTTGGACGTACGCCGCGCCGAGGTATCCGGGATGGCCGTGGGCGTTTACGCGGCAGGAATCACTGGAGATGGTGTATTGGTTCTTCCCTGCATGGGTATTGGGTCTGGCTATGCGGGTGCCGTGCCTGACACGGCAAGGTATTATGCAAATGGGCAGATGGCTGTCTTACAGCGGGGGGGCACTGGCGACCTTCGGGCTGATTCAGTATGTGAGCGGAACGAAATCTATTTTTTGGGTGATTCCGTTCGATGGCGAGTTTTTCTCATCCTTTCCGTATTCTAACCATGCTGCGGCCTATTTCGTGCTCGTGGGAGGGGTGACGGCCGGCTTTTTCTTTCGCGAGGTTTTTCAGCCTTTGAGGGAGCGGGCGCGCGGGCGCGCCTTGGCTTTAGGAACGGCGCTGGTTCTGTGTTTGATGGGTGCGAATCTTTCCCTGAGCCGAACGGGGATTGTGTTGGCGTGGTTGCTGGCGGCGTTTATTGCCGGATACGGCATACTCCGCGGATGGCGGTTGTTGCGGCCCTCAGCCCGATTAATATGGGTTGCGGCAACTCTGGCAACGTTCATCACATTGTACTTTGCGGTGGCCAGCTTCGGACTCGAAGATATTCGACGGGAATTTTCTGTGGAACGCCGTTCCCTTCATTCTTTGATGCCCGCCCTTCAAACGATTAATACGGATTTGGCTGCGCGGCCGATGCAGTGCAAGGCCGGCTGGAGCGTGTTCAAGGCCGATCCTCTGTTCGGCGTTGGCGGATGGGGATTCCGGTATTTGGCCGCATTTCACGTGCCGCCGGAACATATCAAAGAGCTCCAATACAGCGTGGCGGGGTGGGCCAATGTGCATTGTGATCCCATTCAGTTTCTCGCGGAGTTCGGTCTGGCGGGTTGCGGATTGATGGTTCTGGCACTTGGGACTTTGATTGCCCCGTGTTTGCGACGGAGAATTCGGAGGGGTGCAGTCTTTACATTGTCTTTCACCGGACTGATACTCGTGCTTGGGTTCAGTCTGATTGATTTGCCTTTCCGTTGCCCTGCGATTTTATGGACATGGGTGGCGGTGATCGCCGCGCTGCCGAAATGCGCGGGGGCGGGAATGCCGGAAGGACAGCGTGGACGACGGTACGATTTAGAACAAACGGAGAATGGCGCATGAAAAACGAACAGCCCGTCGAGCGGAAAGCTGATTTGGACGGAGTCCCTTTATATGGCGGCAGTTTATATGGGGATACCCCAATATCCGGCTTCGCTTTACTGAATCCCCGGCGCCTGTTGCGTAAATGGCCTATTCTGGTGCTGTCGCTGATCTTTGCTCTGGTCGCGGCCTTCGGCTATCTGCGGAACGCCGAGAAGCAATATGTGGCGACCAGCCTTATTGAGGTAAGCGTACGGCGTCCCCGTATTATGGCGCAACAGGCTGCGATCATTGATGACCAGATCAGCGTTCAGCAGTCCTCAGAAATCTTCAATACCCGCATCGAGAAGCTGAAGGGGCGAACTCAGCTTATTGCGGCTTTAAACCGTTTGGACAAGGCCTTACCGGGAGCCTTCGACCCTCCCTCTCCCGTATCAACGGACAGCCCGGAGGTGCGTAAAGAAAAACGACTGGATCGTTTTGGGAAATCGATGACGATTTCTCTTGTCCGCCGTTCGCGCCTGATTCTCGTTGAATTCAAACATTCCGATCCTGAAATTGCGGCGGCGGCCTGCAACTCGTTTGCCGATGCGGCGGAGGTTAGCGCATACGAGGAAAATCGAACGAGTTCTGATGCGGCCGTGATCTGGCTGGAATCCCAGGCCGCGCTTCAGCGCACCGAACTGCTCAAGGCGGAGGATGCGTTGCTGGCTTACCGTCAGGAGCATAGAATTGACGCGCTGGAAAGCCAGCGCAAGACGGTGGAAGATGCTCTGCGCGAGACGAATCTGGCGTTGGTTGAAGCAGAATTGGAGCGAACCAGACTCCTGAACACCCTTACCCCGAAACATCCGGAAGTGCTAGCCAAGACGGAGCAGATCCAGACGCTGCAGCGTGTAAAAAACGAGAAGATTCAGCTGACGTCCGAGATGGAAATGCAAATCGTGGAACGAAGAACCCGGCAGTCCGCGCTGGAACGGAGTCGCGATGCGGCTGATCAGGCGTACCGGGGCGTGCTCTCTCGTATTCAGGAGGCCCGCATAGCGGCTGACGAGAACACCGTTACGGCGAAAATCATCGAACGGGCGACCGTTCCCCGCAAGCCCGTACATCCCGATCCGCTCCGCATACTGGCACTGGCTCTTCTGCTGGGGTTCGCAGGCGGCTTGGGATTGCTCGTTGCCACCGATTTCCTTGAGGACTGTGTGTCCGGCCCGGAGGATCTGGAAAACCGAGGGGTGCCGATTCTGGCTGTCGTGCCGCACGTCCGAAAAGCCGACCGGGCTTCCATTGCAACCGCAGCGATCCGGCATCACTTCAGTGAGGTCGTCGAGGCGTTTGTCGGACTGGGAACCATACTTGATTTGCCCAATTATAAGGAGCGGTCTCAGGTAATCCTGGTTGCCAGTTCCATCCCCGGCGAAGGGAAGACCGTGACCAGCTGCAACCTGGCGGTGATATTGGCGAAAAAGAACCGGCGTGTCCTGCTCGTGGACTTTGACATGCGCCGCCCGCAGCTGGCCGCCATCTTTCCTGTTCCTCCCGGGCATCCAGACCTCTTGCATCTTCAATCCGGCGGAGAGGAACAGCTGGCCGGGCTGCCCTGTCCTGTGGCCGACTGCCCCAATCTGGATGTCATTGTCAGCCGACCCATGACCGAACACAATCCGGGGATGCAGCTGGGCGCACTGGTGAAAAACCTGACGGTCTGGGCCAGGACGAAATACGATTATATCGTGCTGGACGCTCCGCCACTCGGAGTTGTAAGCGACGCTTTGGCGATCGCCCCCCTTGCCGATATGACGTTAGTGATGACGCGGTCGGAAGTCAGCCGGAAGCGTTTGGTATGGCACACATTGAACCGCTTCCGTGAATCGGGCATTCACAACATTGGGCTGGTGGTGAACGATTTTGATGCTTCAAAGAACCGGTGCGGCATCTACAGCCCCTACGGCTCTTATAGTCAGTACTATCAGGCTTATGCCCCGGTCGCGGCCAACGAGAAACCCGCTGACGCGGGCTCGGATGTCACGCAGACTCGGAGGACGAAAAATCGGAAAAGCACGAAGGTATGACGATGTTCTCCAGCCACGCTTCGCAATCCGTGACCCCGGATGAGTCGCGCCTTGGCGGGACGGAGACTGATCTTCCTTTTGGCGTACGCCAATTGATCGCGCGGCCGCCCTGGCGCGTTGTTATGGCGGCCTATAGTTTATATGTCCTGCTTACCTTTCTGAATGATGTGACCGCTACAGACCGGCAACACGTCGTGGCCCTTCTTTTTCTGGGCTTCATGGCTGTTCATGCCGGGCCGCGTTTACTGTGCATTCCCTTTTCAAAACTGACGGTCGCACTGCTGCTGGCCGCGCTCGTCCCCGTAGTGGCGTGGCTGGCCGGCATAACAGGAAAGGAAGTCGTGTCCACGGCCTATGCCATCAAGTATTTTGCCCTCCTGTTTGTTATCTGGACGACCGAAGTTCTATGCCTGCCGCCTCTATATAGTGTGCGGGAACGATGGTGGGGAATGGGCTCCCTTTTGGCCATTATGCTGTTCAGTCTGGCGGCGGGTCTGCCGACCGATCGATTTGAGGGATGGTTCTTTAAGAATCCAAACAACTTCGCACTGGTGGCGACGAGCCTGTTGTTCTTTGTGGATCATGAGCGCGACTCGCGCCGGTTCATGATAGCCATCCACGCGTTTGTGGCAGCCCTCATCCTGCTTTCCGGAACGGCTGGTGCTCTGCTGGCGTACCTGGTCGGATTGGGCACTGTGTTGATCCGATCAAAGGGAGGTCGGCGAGTGTGTCTGACGGCGGCTCTTGTCGTGGCTTTTGCGTTGCCGTTCGGTCTTCTGTCTCAGGTTCAGTCTCCGGATCAAACCTCCATGCTCGGCTCGATCTGGAGCAAATGGAGTCTGACGCATGAATATTATGCGGATCTGAATGCTTCCGCAGATATTAACTTCTGGGAGATCGGTCAGCAGCATGGTGGAGCCGAGTTGACCTCCGCCCTGTGGCGCCTGTGGCACTGGAATGAGATACTCCGGATCTATCAGGAGTCAGGCTGGGGCGCGAAAATGCTCGGACACGGGCTTGGAATCAGCACCCCGGTGATAGGCAATCTTCCGCACAACGATTACCTCCGTCTTTTATTCGAGGTGGGCGTCGTCGGTTTGCTGTCCAATCTCGTTATTTGGGTCATCCTCTTCCGACGCGCCGACCCGGCGGTGCGCGGCCCCGCCATCATGATGGCGGTCTATGCCATCACAGAGAACAATTTTGATAACTTCCTGGTGATGAGTCTGTTCGCGTTGTTTATGGTCAGCGCACGCCGCGAGGTTGTGCCCCCGCCAAGCCCTTTCTCTCCGGAGCCGGCATTCTGATGAAACTCTGCCTCCTCAACAATCACCTTTACCTTCGCGGCGGCGCGGAGCGCGTCATGTTCGACGAAGCCGCCCTGTTGCGGCAGTCAGGGCACGACGTTAGTTTCTTCGGTTGCCACAGACCGAACGATCTCGAGCGCGAGCATGCCGCGTTCTATCCGCCGTCTGTTCCTATCGAACAGCTCCGCAGACTTAACAAGTGGCGGCACGCATACCGGGTCGTGTACAATCCCGTCATGGGTCGTGCCTTCCGGCTCTTTTTAGACAATGTTAAACCCAGTCTGCTGCATGCCCACAACATCTACGGCGCACTCACCCCCGCCGTGCTCGATACGGCCCGGGACGCAGGACTTCCCATGGTTTTGACCGCGCATGATTACAAACTCGTTTGTCCGTCCTATCTCGGCTTGGATCACGGGCGCATTTGCACAGCCTGCAAAGGAGGCCGCTTTTTCAATTGCCTTCTGAAGCGCTGTCACAAGTCCAGTCTTGCCGCTTCAGCACTCTATACTGCGGAAGCTTACCTCGCCGCCTGGGGCCGGAAATACGATATCGTCCGCCGCTTGATTTGTCCCAGTCAGTTCATGCGCCAGACCTTTCTGGATAACGGGTATGCTCCTGAACGAGTGGTCTATGTTCCGAACTTCGTTGCGACCGGATCGATCCACCCTTCCATCGGAGAAGGATCGTATGCGTTGTATGCCGGCCGCCTTTCGCTGGAAAAGGGCCTGACCACACTTCTGCGCGCGATGGAGGGGCTGGATATTCCGTTGCGTATCGTTGGTGAAGGGCCCCTTCGGGGATCTCTGGAAGAACAGGCTGCCCGGAACGGACTGGACAACCGGGTCGTTTTCACCGGGTACCGAACCGGCGACGATCTGGCCCGTGAATACCGTAACGCCGCCTTCCTCGTTATTCCGTCCGAGTGGTATGAAAATGCTCCGATCAGCATTCTGGAAGCGTTCGCCCACGGCAAGCCGGTCATTGGCTCGGATCTCGGAGGAATCCCCGAGTTGGTTGAGCCGGGCAAGACCGGCCTGCTGTTCCCTCCCGGCGACGTTGAAGCCCTGCGCCGGGCGATGGCAACTCTCTGGCAAGACCGCGCTTCGTGGGGCGATATGGGTACGGAGGCCCGCCGACGTGCCGAGAAAAACTTTTCACCTGAACATCACCTGGAGCAACTTATGGAGGTCTATGAAGATTGCCTTCGCCGTGGTTAAACACATCGCCCGGGGCGGCGGAATCGAGCGCTACACCGAGGAACTCGGCTCGCGTCTGGCACAGCGCGGACACGAGGTGCGCGTCTATTCGATGAGTCATTACGGAGAGCTCGTTCCCGAATACAAGGGCATGCAGATCATCGGAGTGCCTTCCATTCCGCTCTCGGCGTGCAAAAAGCTGAGTGCTGGCGTAACCTCGGTGCTCCACGCCTCCCTGTCTTCATGGGCGGATATTGTTCACCTGCACTCTGTCGGGCCGGGCGTGATGGGCTGGCTTCCCATCCTCTGCCGGAAACCCTCCCTGGTACAGTTCCACGGCATCGAATGGCGGCGCACGCGCTGGTCGCGATTCGGCTCAGTCGTTCTTAAAGGACTGGAACAGGCAACCGTGCACTGCAACCGCCGCTTCACGGCCGTCTCGGAAACCCAGTGCGCCTATTTTCAGGACGTGTACGGCATCAAGGTGCGCTTCATCCCGGGCGGTGCGACTGTGAAACCCGTGCCGGAGCCCCGCGATATCCTTTCACTCGGTCTGGAGCCCCGCCGCTACGTGTTATTTGCCTCCCGTCTGGTTCAGGAAAAGGGGGCGCACTACCTGGTCGAGGCGTTTCGACGTTTAGGGACGACGGACCGGCTGGTGATCGCGGGTGATGTTCAAGGTGCCGAGACCTACCGCGAAGAACTCCATCGTCTGGCCGGGAACGATCCCCGCATGATCTGGCCGGGCTTCGTTGAAGGTCGCCTCCTTGAGGAACTCGTTGGCCAGGCCCGTGTCTTCGTTCTGCCCTCCGACCTTGAGGGGTTGTCACTGGCTCTGCTGGAAGCAATGGGTTGCGGGACGTGCTGTCTCGCCAGCGACATTCCGGAGAATATCGAAGCGCTGGGTGATGCCGGCGTAACCTTTCACCGGAAGGATCCCGTAGATCTGGCCGCCAAACTGCAGACATTGCTCGACGACCCCGCTTCCGTCCAGGTATACGGCCAAAGGGCTGCGGCCCGCGTTGCGAGCGGTTTTCCTGGGATCGGGTTGCCGATGAGTTCGAGTGCTGGTATGAAGAAATTCTCAAAGGAAAAGCCCGCCATGAATAGCACAATCCTGAACTTCGGAATGGCCACCGGCCAGCGATTGGAGAATTATGACTTTGCTTAGACAGAGACCGCCCGGACGGCGCATGACAGGAGACCCTGCATGATCCCGGCTTTCGTCAGTCTGGGTTGCATCGCATTCGGCGGCGCATTTCTCATCGCGTATCTGCTCACGCCGTTGCTGGAGCGGCTGGCACCGCGACTTGGGCTGATGGACATACCCGGCACCCGGCACGCGCACGCGCACCCCACGCCTCGGGCTGGCGGAATCGCTGTGTTTCTTGGATTTCATGCCGGCTGCGCATTCCTTTACTTCCTTTCCGGTTCCGGCCCCGGCGCGGACCTGACGCAAAGCTGGTGGCTCCGATTCCTGGCTGTCTCCTCGGTTCTGCTCGCCGTGGGCATGGCGGATGACGCGTGGCACTTGCGGCCAGCACTCAAACTTGCCGGACAAACCGCCGCAGCGCTGCTTGCCTATGCCCTCGGCATTCGGTTCCAACTTTCCGTGCCAGTCCCGGCCGTTGAATTTGTGGATCTGGTGCTGACGTTGGCATGGTTCCTCGCCATCATCAACGCCTTCAACCTGATTGACGGTATGGACGGTCTGGCCACCGGACTGGCGCTGATCGCTTCGCTGGGGCTGATGGTGTCGCTGGTTATGCGCTGGCAGACGGGAGATCTGGCGGTGATTCTCGCGCTGACCGGAGCCTGTCTTGCGTTTCTCCGCTACAACTTCCACCCTGCGCGGATATTTTTGGGCGACAGCGGCAGTCAGTTTCTCGGACTGGCTCTGGCGGCGATGGCCTTGAGCACGGCTTCGAAGAGTGCCATGATTCCGTCGCTGCTGGTGCCGCTTTTGGCCGTCGGGGTGCCCCTGTTCGACACCCTGCTGGCGATCTGGCGGCGCAGTGTCCGGCAACATGGACGCATGGGAGCGATCAGCGAAGGAGATGCCGACCATCTGCACCATCGTCTGATCCGCGAAGGCCTGTCTCAGCGTCAGGTAGCCGTGCTGCTTTATCTGTTCAGCGTCGCGCTGATTCTGGTCGGCCTTCTGCTCATGACGCTCCGCTCTTACGTGATCGGGATTTCCCTGACCGCTTTCGTCGGCGGCGTGTACGTCGTCGTCCGGCACCTTGCGCACGTCGAATTGTGGGATACCGGCACCGCGATCCTGAGCGGCCTGCAGCGCCCTCAGCGCAAGGCGGTGGCCGTATTGCTCTATCCGTTGGTGGACGTGCTGATCATGACCGGGGTGCTGGCTGTCACGGTGTATTTGTTCTCTGAAACCCTGCCTGCAGGGTTTACAGCCCGTCTGATGAAGTATGCCGGGATCTGGGTGGGTATTCCATTTCTGTTTCTGATCGTCTCGGGAACCTATCGCCGGGTCTGGAGCCGGGCGGGCGCGGCGGAGTATGCAAAACTGACGGTCGCTCTTGGGGGAGGGCTGCTGCTGGCAGGCGGCATGGCGAACGTTCTTCTGGGTTTCACAGCGAACGATGTGCTGAAATATCTGCCGGTTTTCGGAGGGGTGACACTGATCACCCTGATTGGCCTGCGCGGGACCCGTCCGGTCATAATGGATTGTCTGGCCGGCCGCTGTCCGCGACGCGCAGATGATCATCCCTTCCGGCGACTGCTTCTGTACGGAGCCGGGGATCACGCCATGCTCTTCCTGCACGAGCACAGGTACGCCTCCATCGAGACTCCCCAGCGGGAGCAGATTGTAGGCATGCTCGACGACGACTCGAACCTGTACGGGCGCCTGATTCATGGATACCGCGTGCTGGGCGGGATGGACTGGCTGCTCCAAAAGTCCGGTGACTTGCCGTTCGACGAGTTGGTGATCGTTGCGCATCTTGCACCGGATGACCGCATCCGGTTACTGGATATTGCCGGTCGCCTTAATTTGAAAGTCAGTGAATGGCGGACGGAAAGATACCTGCTGGACAGAGGAGGAGAGATCGAATGAACAAGCTATCACCAATGGGTCATGCGCTTTTTGTAAGAGTGTGTGGGCATGTAGGTAAGCGGGTAAGCGGTTGTTCTGTTATCACTCGCAGTCCCCTCCCATACTCACGCACCCGCCCACGCACCTGCAAACCCTAATCCCTCACCATGAAACTTGCCATCATGCAACCGTATTTTCTGCCGTACCTTGGCTATTTTGATTTAGCCAACAAGGTGGATTTGTGGATTGTTTACGATGTCTCGCAGTATGTTCGCCGTGGATGGATGAACCGTAACCGGGTGCTGCATCCGGTTGCCGGATGGCAATACGTCGTCGCGCCGGTCAAAAAACATCGTCTCGGAACGCCAATCCACCAGATTGAACTCGCGACAGGGGAGGATTGGAAAACGAGGTTGTTCCGGCAGTTGGAACATTATCGTATGGACGCGCCCTGTTACGATGCTGTGATCAGACTGCTGAAGGAGGTGCTGGCCGGAGACGATCATCGACTTGAGCCCGTGAATACCTCTTTTTTCCGACGGACATGTCAACGGTTGGGAGTTGCGACGCCGATCCGCGTTTTCTCGGAAATGAATCTGCCGATCGGCCCGGTGCAATCCACCGAGGAGCTGGCGCTGGCGATCTGCCGGGAGGTCGGAGCCACGGAATATATCAATCGTCCCGGAGGCGCCGATCAATTTCATGAGGCCAACTTCGCCGACGCGGGCATCAAGCTAACCATCCAGTCCTTTACAAACATGACCTATCCTTGCGGACGATTCCGCTTCGAGCCGGACATGTCCATTATTGACACCATGATGTGGAATTCGCCGGAAGCAATCAAGCGTCACCTCGATACGTTTCGAATGCCCGATTCGTCAGAAAAGGAGGCTTTATGCGTCAATTAGCGTTATTGGGCGGCGAGCCAGCCTTTGCCGCTCCGTTACATGTGGGTTGCCCCAATATCGGCGACCGGGAGCGATTCTTCGCCTATGCCAACCGGATGTTCGACAACCGCTGGCTGACCAATTCCGGGCCGCTCGTTCAGGAGTTCGAACGGGAACTCTGCCGTTTTCTGGGAGTTAAGCACTGCATCCCCGTCTGCAACGCAACCGTGGGACTCGAAATCGCCATCCGGGCCCTCGGCATGCAAGGTGAAGTGATTGTACCGTCTTTCACGTTCATCGCCACGGCCCATGCACTCCAATGGCAGGGCATCACCCCGGTCTTCGCCGACATTGACCCGCAAACGCACACCCTCGACCCGCGTGCGGTCGAGTCCTGCATCACGTCTCGCACGACGGGCATCGTCGGCGTGCATCTGTGGGGCCAACCCTGCGATGTGGATGGCTTGCGGAACGTCGCGGAGCGGCACAACTTGAAACTGCTCTATGATGCCGCCCACGCGTTCGGTTGCGGCTGCCGGGGTCGAATGCTCGGCGGCTTCGGTGACGCCGAGGTGTTTAGTTTTCACGCCACGAAATTTTTCAATACCTTTGAAGGCGGAGCCATCGCCACCCGGAATGACGGGTTGGCGGCCCGGATACGCCGGATGGCTAATTTCGGCTTCCGCGGATATGACCAGGTCGATCGCCTCGGCACCAATGGCAAGATGAGCGAGGCATCCGCCGCGATGGGGCTTACGAATCTGGCATCCCTGGATGATTTCATCGCCATCAATCGGCGCAATCTGCTGGCCTATCGACGGGTTCTGGCCGACCTTCCCGGCCTGACCCTGATCGCCCGGGATTCTGCGGAACGAGACAACTTTCAATATGTGATTGTGGAGGTAAACAGGCAGAAGACCGAACTGAGCCGCGACGCACTGCTGCACGTGCTGCACGCGGAAAATGTGCTGGCGCGGCGCTACTTCTGGCCCGGGTGCCACAGGCAGGAACCCTACCGCACAATGGACCCCGACGCGGGACGGCGGCTGCCCCGCACCGAAGCGGTCGCGGAGCGGGTCCTGGCTCTGCCGACCGGCACGGCCGTGGGTGAACAGGAAATTGAAATCATCGGCGGCATCCTTCGCGATGCCATAGCCAATGCCGATGAGCTTCGACGGAAGGAGAGCGAGTAATGGGCGGTTCGATTTTACGCAAGGCTGCCGGAAGATCGCGTATTGTTTTGCGGTTGGCCGTGAGCACCGCACGCTCGTTCGGCAAGCCGAAAATCTTCTGCATTGGTTGCAATAAGACCGGTACCACATCCCTGCAAAGAGCCTTAACTGAACTCGGGGTGGCCGTGGGGGAGCAATGGATTGCTGAACGTTTGATGCACGACTGGGGCCGCCGCGATTTTCGCCGGTTGTTCCGGTATTGTTACACGGCGCAGGCGTTTCAGGACGTGCCCTTCAGCTGGCCCTTCACCTTCCAGGCATTGGATCAACGATTTCCGCGCAGCAAGTTCATTCTTACGGTACGGAATACGCCGGAACAATGGTACGACTCAATGATGTCTTTCTATGCGGCGCAATTCGGTGATCATTCTCTGACTCATGTGGAGCATTTGAAAGCGGCCTGTTACAATCGCCGGGGCGATGTCTACGAGGCAAATCGCCTCTTGTACGATACTCCGGCCGACGATCCTCATAACAAGGGTGCCTTATTGGCCAGATACAACCATCATAATGATGCCGTGCGCGAGTATTTCCGCCATCGCCCTGAGGATTTGCTGGTGCTCAATGTGGCGGAGACTGATGCCTATGACAAGTTGTGCGATTTTCTGGGAAAACCACGAACAGGTCGGAGTTTCCCGTGGGCGAACAAGACCAGCGATCACGCGGCTGCCCCTGCTCGCCCGCGTCCCGCAGATTCCGTTACGGAGAATGCCTTATGATTCCCGCACCGAACAGCAACTCATTGCAACAGGCTTTCTTTCAAGTATCGCCCGAAGCGAGCGACTATTTCCGGCCATGGACTTATGATATTCCGCTGGCCATTCGCCCGGAAACGCAAGAGAACCTGCGTCGCATCCAGCAACTCTACCTGAAGTGCATACGACATATCGCGGAACACTATCTTGACTGCTATCGTGATCTCATGCCGGTGCCTGATCGGGTTGCCGAGATCCTCGCGCTGTGCCGCAGCCGGCCCTACCGCCCCGGCACGTACCGCACGGATTTCGTCGTCGGCGAGGATAACCGTATCCGCCTGATCGAAACCACCTGCCGGTTCGCCATGAACGGCTACTTCACTTCTGGTTTTTTCATCCACAATCTGGCCGACCGTTTTCTTGCCGGAAGACCGGATATCCGAAAGACGGATGAATACACGGCGTTCTACGACCGTTTCATGGACTACTTCGGTTCTTTTGACCACGTGTGTCTGCTGAAGGGTGCCGACAACAGAAACGACACCAAACGTGTCGTCCAGATGTTTGAACAAGCTGGCTTTCCGGTGCACGTCATTCCCGCCGACGAGGTGTCTGTCCGGACGCATGATTTCGCCAATGCCGCCGTGATTGGCGAGTTGTCGCACGAGGAGTTGTGCGCCTTGCCGACGGAAACAGTTGAGGCCATCATTGCCAGCAATTTGATGAACGATCTGCGAACCGTGTTTCTGATCCATGACAAGCGCTTTTTCGCCTTGCTATACTGCGACGAGTTCGTGCAGGCAGTGCTGACATCGGCTGAGATCGCGGATCTGCGAGCCTATTTGGTCCCGACTTTCACGAAGCGGTTGAATCCCGAAATCTGGCCGCAGGCGCGCAACGACAAGGATCGCTGGATTATCAAGCCGTACAACATGGGCAAAAGCATTGACGTTTTCGCCGGGCCGATCACCCCTGCGGCAGAATGGGAGGCACTGTTTGACTCGGGACGGGCCGATAATATGGTGTTGCAGGAGTACATCCCGCAACGCAAATTCCGGGGTACCATCGCCGGGGTACCGCGCGAGGATTATATTGTCGGCACGCTGCTGTTTTTTGAGGACGGCTTTTACAGCACGGGCCTGTTCCGGGCCTCGTCGCATCCGGTGACCAATCAGGGCGATGACCGCAAGATCGCGCCGCTCGTCACACCGGATTTTGAGCGTTTTGAGGTGGATAATGTGCTGTAAGAAGAGCATGTGGGTATGAAAGTGTGCGGGTGCGGGAGTTGCAGCGCACGATATGCGTTTATTCGCTCAAACAGGAATTGCCCTGCAAACGCTATTTGCACACGAGGGTCAGCGAAGATCTCGACGCGCGGATGGTCTTTGCTGTATTTTGCCGGGAGCTCAAACTGAAATGACGGGAGGATTCTGATCATGATCAAACTGAAAGACCCAACGCTTCTCCGCGAACAATGCTATATCAACGGCCAATGGATAGCGCCGCTTCCGGGCCAAACGCTGACGGTTCTCAATCCCGCCACGGGGATGGTCATCGGTATAGTTCCAAAACTGGACACGGCCTCCATTCAGTCCGCCATCCATGCCGCCCATGCCGCTTATCCGGCATGGCGCAGCCGTCTGGCCGCCGAACGCTCCGCGCTGATGCGCCGCTGGTATGACCTGATTCTGGAAAATCAGGAGGATCTTGCCCGCCTGATGACGGCCGAACAGGGAAAACCGCTCGCTGAATCACGCGGCGAAATCGCCTACGCCGCATCCTTCATCGAATGGTTTGCCGAAGAGGGGAAACGGGTGTACGGCGATACCATACCGACATTTGCCAAGGGGAAGCGGGTGGTGGTCGTCAAAGAGCCGGTCGGGGTCTGCGCCGCCATCACGCCATGGAACTTTCCCTCCGCCATGATCACCCGCAAAGCAGGTCCCGCCTTGGCCGTCGGTTGTACCCTGATCGTCAAGCCGGCAGAACAAACCCCTTATTCAGCTCTGGCTCTGGCCGTCCTGGCCGAACGCGCGGGTATTCCGGCGGGAGTCTTCAATGTCGTGACCGGCGATGCCGATGTCATCGGCCGCGAATTGACCAGCCATCCGTTGGTCCGCAAACTGACCTTCACGGGATCCACCGAAACGGGCCGGCTGCTCATGAGTCAATGCAGCGCAACGATCAAGAAGCTTTCCCTGGAACTGAGCGGCAACGCTCCGTTCATTGTGTTTGAGGATGCCAATCTGGAGGAGGCCATTGAAGGAGCTCTTGCATCCAAATACCGTAACACGGGCCAGACCTGCGTCTGCGCCAACCGCTTCTACATCCACGATCGAATCTACGATGCATTCGCTGCGGCACTGGTCCGGCGGGTTCAGAAGTTCATTGTCGGTGACGGGCTGACCGGCGAGACACAGCAGGGACCGCTCATTGATCGGCACGCTATGCTGAAAGTCGAGGCGCATATCGCCGATGCCGTTCACAACGGCGCACGGATCGTGCTGGGCGGAAAGCGGCATGAACTGGGCGGCAACTTTTTTCAGCCGACGGTTTTGGCCGACGTGACCTCCGACATGGTCGTGGCCCGTGAAGAAACCTTCGGGCCGGTGGCGCCGCTCATCCGTTTCCAAACCGAGGATGAGGTTATCCGCATGGCCAATGACACCGACTCCGGTCTTGCCGCCTACCTGTACAGCCGGGATATCGGCAGGGTCTGGCGTGTCTCCGAGGCGCTGGAGTACGGCATGGTGGGCATCAATACCGGACTTATCTCCACCGCCGTCGCGCCGTTTGGCGGCATGAAACAATCGGGCTTCGGGCGTGAAGGCTCCCGATACGGCATCGACGACTTCCTGGAAATCAAATATCTCTGTATCGGAGGGGTGTGATCTTATTATGGGATGTGAAACGGTGGACATCATCCGGGAGCTTCGGGATATGGCCCTGCATAGCGGAGCTGATTTCTTCGGCATCGCCGACCTGACACCGGTTCGAGACACAGTTGTGGCGCAGGGCGGGGATTCGCTTGCGGAATTCACGCGGGCGGTCTCTATCGGCATCGCACTCCCCGACGATATAGTCGACCGGCTTGTGCAACACGAGAATCCATGCGTGGCGCAGCAGTATATGGTCATTTACAACGCGACCAATCGGCAGCTTGATCGGATCGCAGCATCCGTAGCTGACCGGTTGCGGGTCGCCGGAGCTGCGGTATTGGCGGTGTGCGCCTCGTGCAGAACCGATAATGACCGCCTTTGCGGCCTGTTTTCGCACAAATTGGCGGCCCGCCTGGCCGGTCTCGGGTGGATCGGGAAAAGCTGCCTTCTTGTCACGCGCCAGGCGGGACCCCGGGTTCGCTGGACTACGGTGCTGACGAATGCACCGCTCCTACCGACAGGAGAACCGACAGAGCAGGCATGCGGCGAATGCCGGCGATGCGTGGATGCGTGCCCTGCAGGCGCCTTCTCGGGCCAACCTTTCCGGGCGGAGGAACCGCGTGAGGTTCGCTTTGCCGTAAGGAAATGTGAAGACTACGTCAATGCCGTGTCACACAGAATGGGCTGTCAGGTTCTCTGCGGGCTCTGCATGGCTGCCTGCCCGCATGGCAGGCGACTTGAGGATGCGCAGAGGCTTCCGGTATGACCTCAACGACTTTTTGGAAATCAGATCGGAAAAATTAATGAAAAAGTTTTGTAATCAAG
>JALOTS010000349.1 GCA_025457785.1 Pontiellaceae bacterium
AACCGATTTAAATCCAACGAGTTAAAACAGGGGTTTCAGTATGACCATCAAATCCATCAAACACAAACAGGACAAACGGGTGCACATTCCATCACGCGAAGAAGCGGGCACCGAGGAAGCCAGCCCCAAAGTCAAGGACGGCAAGAAATCCGCTGAATTCCCCCGCAACCCGGTTGCGGTGGAGCGCAACTCCGGGTTTGTCCGCCATCGTGTTAGAAATCTTCCGTCCCGCAGGCGTTTAAAAAACCACATGATGAAAAAAGCAGAGGCTATAGAAAAAGGGGCCGAGACCCCTTGTTGAATCAGCCTTAGCGTTTTCCGCAAGGCGGATCGTATCGTTGCAGGCTGTGGCCCGGAGTGACAGCTCCGGGCTTTTTCATTTACGGGGATGGACTCTGCCAAAAAATAAATCGGAGTCAAGCTTTACATTTGCAATAAACGCCATAGCATTCAAATTATTCTAATCGGAGAAAAGCATGGATATTCAGAATTTCAGTCAGGTCATTGTTCAATTGCGGGAAAAGCTTGGCATCAGTCAGGAGGAACTTGCATCCCGGCTCGGTGTGGCGTTCACTACGGTTAATCGCTGGGAAAATGAAAAGAGCGAGCCGCGCGGGAAAGCAAAACGGGCGATTCTTGAGTTGATTGAACAGGAAGGGCTGACTGATGCCGAAGAAAACATTGCCGGCAAGCGCCCGCTCAAAGCCGTTAAGAAGGATGTGCTGAGCACCAAGTCCATGGAGCAGATGCTCTGGAGCGCAGCCTGTTCCGTGCGCGGCGAAAAAGATGCGCCGAAGTTCAAGGACTACATCCTGCCTCTGATTTTTATAAAACGGCTCTCCGATGTGTTTGATGATGAGGTCGTCCGGCTGGCCGAAGAGTACGGCGACGAAGAGCTGGCATTGACGATGATTGATGACGACCACTACCGCAGCGAAGGCGATGTGAAGATGGTTCGTTTTTATATTCCTGCCGAAGCACGCTGGGATGTGGTCAGCGGCCGCAAATCCTTTGACTGGCCGGAGGGGCGCAAGCCGAAATCGCTGGGCGAGCAGCTGACAATGAGCGTGCGGGCGATTGTGCGCGAAAACAAAAAGCTGGCGGGCGTGATTGATCTGGTGGACTACAACGAAACGCGCAACGGCGAACGCGAGATCAGCGATCAGGCGCTCTCCGGCATCATCGAAACACTTTCCGACCCGCGCTACCGGCTGGGTCTGTACGATGTGGAGCCGGATTTTCTCGGCCGCGCCTACGAATACCTGCTCCGTAAATTCGCCGAAGGCCATGCGAACTGGCGCTCGCGGAGCGTGAACGGAAAATCAGCAAGCCGCTCCAGCTTCACGGGCAGGAACTGACCGGCGCGACCTTCGCCATCGCCTGGATGAACATGGTCATTCACGACATGGAGGGGCAGATCGTGCGAGGAAACTCCATGGCCAATCCGAAATTCAAGGATGACGGCGGCAAGCTCAAAAAATTCGACATCGTCGTTGCCAATCCGATGTGGAACCAACCATTTGACCCGAAAACCTACGAGGATGATCCGTTCGACCGCTTTGAAACCCAGGGCGGCTTTACGTCCGGCAAGGCGGACTGGGCGTGGCTTCAGCATACCCTCGCCAGCCTGAAAACCGATGGCCGCGCGGCGGTGGTTCTCGATACCGGCGCGGTCACGCGCGGCAGCGGCAGCCAGAACGACGACCGCGAAAAGACGGTGCGCAAGTGGTTTGTTGATCACGATCTGATCGAAGGCGTCATTCTGCTGCCCGACAACCTGTTCTACAACACCCCGGCGGCGGGCATCATCATCACGCTTAACCGCAACAAAATGCCGAAACGCAAAGGCAAGATCGTACTGGTCAACGCCTCGAAGGAATTTAAAAAGGGGCGTCCGAAAAACTATCTCTCCGACGATGCCATCCAGAAAATCGCCAAGGCGTATCTCAAGGGCGACGATGCGGAACGTTTCGTCAAAGTCATTGATCTTAAAACGGCAAAAGAGAACGACTACAACCTCTCGCCCGCCAAATACATCGACACCTCCGACGCGGCAGTTTACCGCCCGATTCCCGACCTGCTCGAAGAGCTCGCCGGACTGAAAAAAGAGGAAACGGCAGTCGATAAGGAACTGGCTGGCATTTTTGATCAGATGGAGACGGCATTATGAAACCGGCAGAAGCTCCCGCCTCTTTTGAGCAACTTGTCTCTTCAATTTGCAATATTCACGGTGCGCTCTGTGCACAGGCAAGCAAGGCGGTCAATATCAGTCTGACATTGCGCAATTGGTTGATCGGCGCCTACATCACTGAATATGAGCTGAACGGTATGGACCGGGCAGGATACGGAGAAGAACTGCTGTCCCGGCTGGCAAAGAAATTAAGCGGACTGAACGTGAGCGCCTGCAGCACGCGGCAGTTGTATAACTATGCGAACTTCTATAAGACCTATCCGGGAATTGTGCGGTCACTGACCGCACAATTCCAATGCCTTGTTCCCGAAGAGGTTATGCAAAGGGCCG
>JALOTS010000195.1 GCA_025457785.1 Pontiellaceae bacterium
TTACGGCTGATCAGGCCAAAATGTGCATTGATGCCGGTGTCAGCTTCGGGCTGGCTCCGGGACTCAACCCCGAGACGGTTAAGTTTTTTCAACAGAACGGCGTTCTGTTTGTTCCCGGCGTGATGACACCTTCCGAAATCGAGCAGGGGCTTTCGCTGGGCTGCAAAATGCTGAAATTTTTTCCGGCCGGTGCGGCGGGCGGCGTAAACATGCTCAAAAATCTGGCGGCACCTTACGCATCGTATGGGGTGAAATTCTGTCCGACCGGCGGCATCAGCCTCGACAACATGCTCGATTATCTCTCGCTTCCGATCGTCAGTGCCATCGGCGGTTCCTGGCTCGCCACGCAGAAACAGATCGCGGCGAAAGAGTGGGGCGTCATCACCGAACAGGTTAAAGCCGCGCTCGCCAAGGCCGCATCCCTCTGATTTTTCAGGATTATTTCCTGAACTTATTCGGTATGGCCACTGCCGGACCGCCTTATTTCTGAATGCGCGGATTCGCGGATTGATGCGTACCGCAAATTTTACATTCCAGGGTTCGTTTATTTTGTTTGCAAGCCTCCGGCGGAAGGGTAAAAACGGGGCCTTTTAATGGATTCGGGGGAACTATGAATTTACTGGGTATTGATATCGGCGGAACCAAGATGGCGCTTTCGATCGGAAACGAACGGGGCGAAATTATGGCGGATCAGCGTTTTCCGACAGATTGCGGCAATCCGCAGGCCACCTTGTCCCGTGCGGTCGAGGTTGCGAACGAGCTGATCGTTAAGGCCGGTTTAACCGTAGAACAAATCGATGCAATCGGCATCAGTTCGCCCGGCCCGATGTGCTCCAGACGGCGGATGATTCTCGAAACCCCGAATCTCAAAGGGTGGGCGAATTTTAAAATCGGCGATTTTTTTGAAGAAAAACTCAAGCGCCCGGTCTTTATGCAGAACGATGCCAACGGCGCCGGAATGGCTGAATATCTGTTCGGCGGCTGCAAGGGGCTCGATCTGGTTTATGTGACGATGAGCACCGGTATCGGCGGGGGCATTGTGGCCAACGGTAAAATAGTTAGCGGAATCAATGATCTCGGCGGAGAAGTCGGGCATATTACGCTGGATATCAACGGTCCGCTCTGCGGTTGCGGGAAAACCGGCTGCTGGGAAGCCTACTGCGGCGGAAAAACCATGGCCGATCATATCCGCGCTGAAATCGTTGCGAATAAGATTCCAACAGCCATCCTCGATCTCGTCGGCGGAGATCCGGCCCGCATTAGTATGAAAGAAATCTGTGCCGCCGTTCGCGCCGGCGATGCCTATGCCTGCGGCAAATGGGATGTGTTCATCGAAAAAATGGCGCAGGCCGTCGGCATTCTGCTGCAGACGCTCAATCCGCAGGCCATTGTGATGGGCACCATTGCCATCTATGACGGCGATCTCTTTCTTCCGCAGATGATGGAACGCCTGCCGCGTTATGCCTGGCAGAGCAGTATCGATGTCTGCCGGATTGAACCCAGCGTGCTCAAAAACATCGGCGAACTGAGCGCCATCGCCATCGCCATCGACGGAACCCGCCAGCTTAAAAAAGGATAACATCGTATGCTCGACATTAAATTCATTCGTGAAAATCCCGATGTGGTTAAACAGGCCTTAGCTGCCCGTAAAAATGACGCGGATATCGATGCCCTGCTTGCGCTCGACACCGCCCGCCGTGCCGCCATCACCGAAGTTGAGGAGCTGAAGAGTTCCCGCAACAGCGCCTCCAAAACCATTGGCGGCCTGATGAAAGAGGGCAAAAAAGCCGAAGCCGAGGCCGCCAAAGAAGAGGTCCGGCGGATCGGCGACCGGATTGCCGTGCTCGATGAACAGGTGCGCGAACTCGATGAAAAAATGCTTCAGACGCTTCTTTTTATCCCCAACCTGCCGCGCCCATGCGTTCCCGTCGGCAAGGACGAGACCGACAACGTCGTGGTTCGTACATTCGGCGAGCCGAAGAAATTTGATTTCGAAATTAAACCGCACTGGGACATCTGCGAAGCGCTTAAATTGGTTGACTTCGAGCGCGGCACAAAAATTACCGGCGCCGGATTTCCTGTTTACACGGGACAGGGTGCCCGCCTTCAGCGCGCTCTCATTCAGTTCATGCTCGATCTGCACACCACGGAGCACGGCTACACCGAAATTGAGCCGCCCTTCGTCTGCAATGCCGCCGCCATGACCGGCACCGGCCAGCTCCCGAAATTTGCCGAAGACATGTATCACATCAACCTCGACCAGCTCTATCCGGTTCCCACCGCTGAAGTCCCGCTGACCAATCTGTATGCCGACGAAATTATGGACATCGACCGGCCTGTCAAGATAACGGCCTACACGCCGTGCTTCCGCCGCGAAGCCGGGGCTGCCGGACGCGATACACGCGGACTGCTCCGCCTGCACCAGTTCGACAAAGTTGAACTGGTCAACTTTGTGAAACCGGAAGACTCCGAAAAGCAGCACGAAATTCTCGTCCGTGAAGCGGAAAAAGTGTTGCAGAAACTCGGCCTGCATTACCGCGTCATCGAACTTTGCACCGCCGACATCGGTTTCAGCGCCGCCAAGTGTTACGACCTCGAACTCTGGGCTCCCGGCGTTCAGAAATGGCTCGAAGTCTCTTCCGTCAGCAACTTCTGGGACTATCAGGCCCGCCGCGCCCGCATCCGCTGCCGCGATGCCAACGGCAGGCCGCAGTTTGTGCACACGCTCAACGGCTCCGGTGTCGCTCTGCCGCGCCTCGTTGTCGCGCTCCTCGAAAACAATCAGAACGCCGACGGCACCGTCACCATCCCCGAAGCCCTGCGCCCAGCTCTGGGCGGCCTCGAAAAACTCGGTTGATTTTGCAGGGCGGGAACGGATGCAAGCTTCCTGTTGCGGTGGAAGGTCTGCGACCATTCCAGCCCTGCAAAAGATTTTCAATGCCTGGAAAAAACAAAACTCCGGCCTCTAACCGTTGGATTTGTTTTTATGTAATCGAACGGCTTGCGTTACCTGCTGGCGGGAGGGACGAGATAACGCCATTTTAGCGGAATGGGCTTGAGCCAAGAAACCGCTGAAAACGCGGGGCGTACCCGCCAGTCAGGTGCACGCTGTGTTGGGTGGCAATTATGATCCTCATTCGGTCCCTTTGAAATGGAACGAATGCGTTTGCCATTTGGACAATGGACTTTTTCCTGATCTTTTATAACAGGCTAATGCTTCTTTTGCGTTCATCTTGGTTTCTTCGTTAGAAATTTCCGGATGTTGAAATTGGTATTCAAATCCTTCTCGGCGTTCTTCTTCCACATAGGTTTCAAGACAGTGCAAAAGGTCAGGACGTTGTAAATCAAAGGGTACCCAGTCTGTACTGGACAATAATCCGCCATAGGAATACCCCTCGATTTGCTGGGTTAGATTTTCAATTCTCTTCTTCCCATACTGATAGGAAATATTTAGAAAGACAACGCCACGTTCTTGCAGGAACACTCTGGCATTTCGAAGAACTATGCGACGGAATTCAAAACCGTCGTCACCTTCGCTAGAGGGCGGGTTAGCCAGAATGAATTGCGTCTGCTTCTTGAAAGCTTCCAATTTTCTCTGACCGGATAATGTTTTCGGTGCATAGGAATCAGAAAGTTCTACCTCGACTTTTCCTTCCACGTTATTATTCCGTATGTTTTGGCGGGCCTCTCGAATATTCTCTTCGGATATATCAAGACCAATGACCTGACTAACTTTTTCAATTCGGGCAGCGGTGATCGCCAAACAACCGGTTCCGCACCCCCAATCAATGCCTTTCCCGGCAAGAAGATGTTGATTTTGATAGATAGCTTCCAAGGCGATCTTGCTGGCAGGAGTCAATGCAAAAGAGCCTTCATGATGTTGAAAAACGAATCTTCCCAAGCCGTTTGTATATTTCTCATCAATCATTGTACTCATTGAATTGTTCATCGTTCTACTCCGAAAGAAGGATGCTGCACCCAAGTTCTTTGCAGCCGCCCAACGAATAGGGTTTTATCCCTCCTGCCTCGTTAAACTCCAAATCCATTGAGGAGGTGAATGGCAGGAGGATAAAATTTGGTTGAACTGAGCCTTCGCCCCATGTCAACCCGCTATGAGGAATATAGGTCTTCCCGCTGGACTTCGCATCTGTTTTTTATGTTTTTCTTCAGCCCGGCAACCAGGTGGACAACCGGAAAGAGCAAACTCTACTGCGGGCCGAACGCCCGCATCTGACCGGAACCGCCCGGTGCGGACCCGAATGTCGAGGTGGTGTGGCACCTGTGGCTGGCTGAGAACCCCTCAGTCAGTCACGGGGAGCCGATTCGCAGTTTCCTCTTTGTAGATCTTCATTCCGCGTGCCTGATAGTTCTCCAATGCGTGCGGATGGTCTAACGTGCAGGTATGAACCCACACGCGCTCTGCTCCCCACTCCCACGCAGATCGGATGGCGTGACTCAGCAGATGTCCGCCGAGGCCCTTCGCGATGAAAGGCTTGGCCAGACCGAAATAGGCGATCTCAACATTGCCGTTCTCCTGCTTCTGGAGTTCATAGTATCCGGCAAGGGAGCCGCCCATGTAGCCGACCCACGTCCTTAGGTTCTCGGCCTCAACATACTTTTGCCAGTCATCATCTGTCCAAGAAAGCTTGTCAAACCACTGCCAGTCGTTTCCAACCAGGCTGTAGAGAAAACGGTTGTATCTGAACTGCTTGACCTCACATTCCCGAACCCAAAACGCAGGCTCCGCACACTCCTTGAACCTGAGTTCATCCGGGGTGAGCATTTCAAGGTAGAATGTTGTAACGGCCTGCTGCTTCATGAGATCTCCTGCAGACCTTATGGCTGAAGTTGGTTCCGCCACGGTCAATTTTTTTCTAAATTGGCGGCGTGCCCCATGGGCTTGTCTCGCGGGCTGCTCCGTTAAACCGGAGCCTATCTAACATTGAATAAACAATGCAATTCAAACCAAAGGAGTGCGCC